>JAJZPX010000291.1 GCA_021811025.1 Actinomycetes bacterium | reverse complement strand
TGTCCGTCACCGCGCTCTCCCGCTACTCGCCCGCGGGCTCGTCACCCGCGGGAGCCTCTTCCGCAGCGGGCTCCTCGGCTGCGGGCTCTTCGGCGGGAGCCTCTTCGGCGGGCTTCGCGGCGGCCTTGGCCTTCTCCTCGGCGGGCTTCGCGGCGGCCTTGGCTTGCGCCTTCTTCGACGGCGCCGCAGCCCTTGGCTTCGGGGCCTCCTCGGCGGGCGTTTCGGCGATCTTCAGCAGCTTCGCCGCGGTCTCGGTGAGCTCCGCTCCCTTGGCGACCCAGGCCTTGGTCTTCTCGACGTCGAGCTCGACGGTCGAAGGCTGCGTGCGGGGGTTGTATCGGCCGAGGATCTCGATGAAGCGGCCGTCTCGCGGCGAGCGGGAGTCGGCCACCACGATGCGGTAGAACGGGGCCTTCTTCGCGCCCGCGCGCGCCAGGCGGATCTTGACTGCCAAGAGTTCACCTCCGGGTCCTACGCGGGCGCCGGCGCCCGCGGTCAGCGACAAAGCGACTGCTTATGATAGGGCAAGCGTACCCAAGGGTCAAAAGGAACATGCGGGGGGACACGCAGGGACAGCGGACCTGCTGTCAGGTCGGCTGCAGTCATCTCACCGGAAGCCGCCGAATCCGCCCGGCATCCCGCCGGGCATGCCGAAGCGGCGCCTCTTGCCGCCCTTGCCCTGCATCGCGGTCAGCTGCTTCATCATCTTCTTCATGTCGTTGAACTGCTTGAGCAGCTGGTTCACGTCGAAGACCTGCACCCCCGCGCCGAGCGCGATGCGCTCCCGGCGCGAACCGTTGATGATCTGCGGCTTCGCGCGCTCTTTCGCCGTCATCGACTGGATGATCGCGGCGATGCGATCGAACTGCTTCTCGTCGATGCGCGCGTCCTTGAGGGCGGCGCGGTTGAGCCCGGGGATCATGCCGAGGATGCTCTCGAGGCTGCCCATCTTGCGGAGCTGCTTTAGCTGGGCGAGGAAGTCGTCGAGCGTGAACTCGCCCGCGCGCAGCCTCGCCTCGAGCTCCTCGGCCGCCTTCTCCTCGACCGTGGCCTGCGCCTTCTCGATGAGCGAGAGGACGTCTCCCATGCCCAGGATGCGATCGGCCATGCGGTCGGGGTGGAACACCTCGAGCGCGTCCATCTTCTCGCCGACCGACGCGAACTTGACGGGCTTGCCGGTGACGGCCTTGACCGAGAGCGCCGCGCCGCCGCGGGCGTCGCCGTCCAGCTTGCTGATGACGACGCCGTCGAAGTCCACGCGCTCGGCGAACGCCTTCGCGACGTTGACCGCGTCCTGGCCCGTCATCGCGTCGATGACCATGAGCACCTGGTCCGGCCTGACGGCGTCGCGAATCGCGGCGGCCTCGTCCATCATCTCCCCGTCGACGTGCAGGCGGCCCGCCGTGTCGACGATGACCACGTCGCGCATGTTCGCGCGCGCGGCCGCGACGCCCTCGCGCGCGATCGCCACGGCGTTCGCGCCCTCGCCGCGGTACACGGGCACGCCAAGCTCGCGGCCGAGCGTCTCGAGCTGCTCGATCGCCGCCGGGCGGTACACGTCGCACGCGACGAGCTCGGGGCGCCTTCCCTGCTTCCGCAGCAGGTTCGCAAGCTTGGCCGCGGCGGTGGTCTTGCCGGAGCCCTGCAGCCCTACGAGCATGATCACGTTGGGCGTTCGGCCGGACAGCACGAGCCGCGATTCCGTGCCGCCCATGAGCGCGGCGAGCTCGTCGCGCACGATCTTGACGACCGTCTGCCCGGGCGTGAGCGAGCTCATCACGTCCTCGCCCACCGCTCGCCCGCGCACGCGTGCGACGAAGTCCTTCACGACGGCGAAGCTCACGTCGGCCTCGAGCAGCGCCATGCGCACCTCGCGAAGCGCCGCGTCGACGTCGGCCTCGGAGAGCCTGCCCCGGCCGGTGAGCCTGTTGATGACCGCCTGCAGGCGGTCGGAGAGGTTGTCGAACATCGGTGTCCTTTCGGGACGGCGACCTCGGAGACTAGTGCGAGCCGCCTGAGGCGTCAAGGAAGCGGGCGTGGGACGGCGGCCAGTAGACGGCGAACGCCCGGCCGAGGACGGCGCGGAGGGGCACGAAGCCGAACGAGCGGCTGTCGAGCGAGTTGTCGCGGTTGTCGCCCATGACCCAGACGGCGTCCGGCGGCACCCTGGTGGGCGGAAGCGCGTAGTCCGACGGCACCGCCGCGACCGGCCACGGCTCCGGCGCACCGTTCACCGTCGCGCGCTCGTTCGCCACCTGGACGGTGTCCCCGGCGACGGCGATCACCCGCTTGATCAGCGGCTTGCTCCCCTTCGTCTCGGCGGAGATCGAGATGATGTCGCCGCGGCGGGGGGTGTCGTAGCTCTGCGTGACGAGGAGGTAGTCCCAGGGGTACAACGTCGGCTCCATCGAGCCGCCCTCGACGGTGGCGACGGCGAAGATCACCCGGAACGTGAGGAAGACCGCGCCGAGGAGCACGGCGAGCGGCGGCAGGAGCAGCGCCGAGCGCTGATCCTGCGGGTGCTTGGGGCCGTCGATCGTGAAGCCCACCGCTAGCCCGCGGTTCCGCCCACGCGCGAAGGAGTCGCCCGAGCGGTCACGCCGTCTCCCCCACGAGCGCTCGGGCGAAGTCGCTCGGGTCGAAGGGCTTGAGGTCGTCCAGCCCCTCGCCGAAGCCGACGCGCAGGATCGGGATACGCAGGTCGCGGGCGATCGCGACCGCGATCCCGCCCTTCGCCGTGCCGTCGAGCTTGGTGAGCGCGATGCCGTCGACCCCGAGCGCCTCGTGGAAGATGCGCGCCTGAGCGAGGCCGTTCTGCCCGGTCGTCGCGTCCATGACGAGCAGGACGCGCACGGGCGGGGCGCTCTCGCGCTCGACCACACGGCCCACCTTGCGGAGCTCGTCCATCAGGTTGCGCTCGGTGTGCAGCCTCCCCGCGGTGTCGATCAGCGTGAGGTCCGCACCCTCGCGCTTCGCGCGGGCGACGGTGTCGAAGGCGACCGAGGCCGGGTC
>JAJZPX010000290.1 GCA_021811025.1 Actinomycetes bacterium | reverse complement strand
GATCTTGGATGGCGGCGAACGTCGCGAAGGATGCGGTCGTGTACTTCGAGTCGTACTCGCCCTACATCTCAGACACGCACCCGGACGCGCGGGCGATCAAGTTCCTGAATCGCGAGCCGGCGGAGGAGTACAGGCGACAGGGCGCCGACTACCTCGTCTTCAGCCGCAACGCGTGGGCGCGCTTCTTCGAACCGGGTCAGGAATCCGCCGTGGGAGCGGAGGCGTACGAGAGGCTGTGGAGCGAGCTCCGGCTGGTGCGGAAGTTCGAGGACGACGCCGGCCAGGAGATCGGCGTTTACGCCCTCGCGCGCTAGGGCCGACCGGCGCACGTGCGTGTTGTGCGGGGTCTTGCCGAGTGATAAGATCGGCTGCGCTCTGCGCCGGAACGGGCGGCGCGGCGACGAGGAACCCAGACGGGAGTCGAGATGTCACAGGTCTGCTCCGTGTGCGGCAAGCACCCCAGTGCCGGCAGGAACGTCAGCCACTCGCATCGCGTGACGGCGCGGACCGTCAAGCCGAACGTGCAGAAGGTGAAGGTCGTCACCGAGACCGGTGCCGTCGTCCGCCGCAACGTCTGCACCGACTGCCTGAGCGCGGGGAAGGTGAAGCGCGCCTAAGCGCGCCCCTCGCGCTAACGGGTGGTGTCCGGCGCCGGCTCGTGCTGGCGCCGCATCATATCCACGAAGGCCGCCACCACCTCGGGGTCGAACTGGGCCCCGGACTTGTCCTGCAGCTCCTTCAGCGCCGTCTCCGCGGTCATCGCGGACCTGTACGGACGGTCCGATGTCATCGCGACGAACGCGTCCGTCACCGCAAGTATCCTCGCCCCGAGCGGTATGCTCTCGCCCTGCAGCCCGACGACGTAGCCGCGCCCGTCGAACCACTCGTGATGGTGGTAGACGATCGGGATGACGTTGCGCAGCGCGGGGACCTCCTCGAGGATCTCCGCCGCGAGCACGGGATGTAGCTTGAGAAGCCCGCGCTCGAACGTCGAGAGCGGACGGTCGGTGGCCGCGACCGCCTCCCCTGCCGCGCTCATCCCGATGTCGTGCAGCAGCGCGGCGACTTCGAGCGATTGTCGCTCCGGCTCGTCGAGGCCGAGCGCCTCGCCCAGCGCGACCGTGTGCTGCACGACGCGCTCCGTCCCGCCGCGCGCGTACGGATCCTTCGTCTCGAGCGCGAGCGCGAGCGCCCGCAGCGTGGCGAAGTACAGATCACGGGCCGACGTGAGCGCGCGAGCGTTCCGAAGAGCCGCCGCGGTTTGCGTCCCGAGGAGCCGGAGCGCTTCCATGTGCGAGTCCGTGAACCGGGCGGGGTAGTCGCGACTGCCGACGTTGAGCACCCCGAGGATGCCGTCCTCGTCGGCGATCGGCACCGACATGGCCGATCGAACGTCGCCTCGGCGCTGTCGCGCCTCGCGGCCCGGCAGGTCCTCGACGAGCACCGGCTTGCGCGTTGCGAGCACCCATCCCGCGATGCCTTCGCCCGCCCGCACCCGGGTATCGCGCACTATCGCCTCGTCGAGCCCGACCGAGGTGACGATGCGCATCTGGCCCGAGTCCTCGTCGAGCAGCATGACGCTCCCCGTCGCCGCGTCCGACAGCTCCATCGCGCACGAGAGGGTGTGGTCGAGGACCGCTTCGGGGTCGAGGCGCCGCGTGAGCTCGCGCGCCGCCTCGAGGAGAGTGCGGGCGGCGGCGGTCTCCTGGCGCGCGACGTGCAGCGCGAGGCAGCCGGCGAGCGACGGGCGGAGCATCGCCGTGACCTCGACGAGCTTGCGCATGTCGGGCTGCTCGTCCGAGGTGAAGTCGATGCCCACGACTCCTCGGGCGTGGTCGGCCTCGACCGGCAGCGCGAAGCGCCACAGGATCGAGGCCGCGTCCGAGACGTGCACGGCCGCTACGCTCGAGAGACGCGCTGCGCCGTCGGAGAGCGCTCTGCCGAGGGGGTCGTCGTCGAGACCCAGCGGGTGCGGGTCCGGGACCATCGAGCCGACGGCGGTGAACTGCCGAAGCGTCGCGGAAGACGGGTCCTCGAGCCAGTAGTGCACCGCCACCGCGTCTCCCGCCGCGGTCGACGACTCGAGGAGCGCCATCGCGACGACGTCGGGGCTGAGCGTCGCGGGGACGCGGACGGCGCGCGCCGGAGGCGCCTGGCTCGGCCGGTTCGGCACTGAGGGAGGGGCCTCGGCCGCAGCGAGCGGCGACGCCGGTGGCGCCGGCTGCGGACGCGCGCGGAACGAGGCTCGCACGAGCGCGACGAAGGTGGCGAACAGCAGCACGGAGAGCACCGCGATCAGGAGGTTCGTGGACGACAGGGCGCGCGTCGCAGCCACCAGCGTACCGATGCCGGCGGCTGCAGAGAGAGCGATGCGTGTCACTAAGGCGCGGATCCTGCGCCCCCTGTCCGCGGTCACCCTGTGATTATAGCTGGCCGAGGCAGTGACGAGCGTCACACGAGGCGCGCGCGGGCGCTTGGCATCCCCGGGGAGAGGACGAGCAGGCGGCCGGAACGGACCGTGACGGAAGCCGGCCCGCCTCGAAGCTCGTTGCTCAAGCCGTGACTCGAGAGCGGGTCGAGGCGGGCCGCGGTGAGGGGGAAGCGCATTCCGCCGAGAGTGACTCCCCCGGCCTCTGCCCCGAGCGCGAACACGGACACGATCGCTCCGGGAGGGCCGGCGAGGCCGATCTCGGGCCGCGAGTCGGCGTCGAGCGCCCACCCGGCGACCGACGGCTCGTCGAGCGCGGAGCGAAGGTCGGCGGCGCGGGCGAGCGTGCCGAGCGCGGCGAGCGTGTGGTCGAGGCGCAGCGACGAGACCGCGGTGAAGGTGAGCGTGTCGGCACCCTGCTCCCTCGCCGCTGAGACCGCGAGGTCGAGGTCCGAGTAGTCCTTCGCCCGAGAGTACGCGAGCACCTCTACACCAAGAGCGCGGAGCCGGTCGGCCGCCCCCGGGACGGCGGAGTCGAAGTCGCCGACGGCGAGGTCGGGCACGCGGTCCAGAGCCACAGCCAAC
>JAJZPX010000009.1:4150-16961 GCA_021811025.1 Actinomycetes bacterium | reverse complement strand
CGGCGCCTCGAGGCCCTCCGGCATCTCGGACACGAAGTCCTCGCCCTGCGCTATCCGCAGCGCGCGCCACAGGTCGTCGTCGGCGGCGTCCTCGTCCCCGTAGCGGAGGTTGCTCGCCACCGTGCCCGAGAACAGGAACGCCCTTTGCGGGATGAGCCCGACCTTCCGCCAGAGGTCCTCCTGCGTCATGTCGCGGACGTCCACGCCGTCGACGAGCACCTGCCCCCCGGTGACGTCGTAGAAGCGCGGGATGAGGTTTATGAGCGTCGACTTGCCGCTGCCCGTCGAGCCGATGATCGCGGTGGTCTCGCCCGGCCCCGCCGCGAAGCTGATGCCGCGGAGCACCGGTTCCTGCGCGCCCGGGTAGCGGAACTCGACGCCGCGGAACTCGAGGTGCCCGCGCGACTCGGCCGGCGCGGCGGGCGTCTCGGGGTCGTGCACGGTGGGCTCTGTGTCGAGGACCTCCTGGATACGGCTGCCGGACGCGGCGGCGCGCGGGAGCATCGTGAGCATGAAGGTCGCCATCATGACCGAGAACAGGATCTGCGTGATGTAGTTGATGAACGCCATCAGGTTGCCGATGGGCATCTCGCCCGAGGCGATGCGGTGCCCGCCGAACCACAGCACGGCAACCATCGAGATGTTCATCGTGCCGAGGAGGACCGGCCACATCAGCGAGAACAGGCGGAAGACGTGAGTCGCCGTCTGCGTGAGGTCCGTGTTCGCCTCGGCGAACCTGCGCCGCTCGAAGTCGTCGCGGACGAACGCGCGGATGACGCGCACGCCCGAGAGCGTCTCGCGCATCACCTCGTTGATGCGGTCGACCTTCTTCTGCATCGACGTGAACAGCGGGAGCGCACGCGACACCAGCACGCCGAGGAAGACCGCCATGAACGGCACGATGACCAGCAGCGTCGCCGACAGCGGCACGTCCTGGCGCAGTGCCATGATGATCCCGCCGATGCCCATGAAGGGCGCGAGGATCAGCACGTTGAGCGCCATGAGCAGGACCATCTGCACCTGCTGCACGTCGTTCGTGTTGCGCGTGATGAGCGACGGCGTGCCGAACTTGTTGACCTCGGTCTGAGAGAACGAGCCGACCCGCCTGAAGATGGCGGAGCGCACGTCGCGCCCGAACGACATCGACGTCTTCGAGCCGAAGTACACGCCCACGATCGAGATCGCCCCCAGGACCAGCGTGACGCCCAGCATAAAGCCGCCGATGCGCGTGATGTAGCCCACGTCGCCCTTCGCGACGCCGTTGTTGATGATGTCCGCGTTCAGCTCGGGCAGGTACAGGTTCGCCATCGCCTGCGCGAGCAGCAGTACCATCACGAGCACGAGTTGGCCGACGTAGGGCCGCAGGTATGTCTTCAGCAGTCGCGTCATCGAGGTGCTACGCCCCTCTCCCGGTCGTCTCCATCGATCCCGCTATCCTCTCGCGCAGCGCGTCCAGCAGCCGGGCGAGCTCGCGGCGGTCGTCTTCGGGCATCTCGCCGAAGGTCTGCCTGACGTACTCGCCGAGGACCGCGCGAAGCTTCGCCGCCATCTCGCGACCCTCGTCCGTCAGGTACACGCGCGTGAGGCGCTGGTCGGCCTCGTCGGGCTTGCGCACGATCGCGCCGCTCTTCTCGACCGCCTGCAGCATCGCGGTGATCGAGGGGCGGGACACGTGCAGGATGTCCGCGATCTCGCGCTGAGTGATCCCGTCGTGCGCGTCGAGCACGCGCAGGCAGGCCGCCTGCCCCATGTGCGCCCCCGCGGCCGCGAAGCGCTTCGCCATGGCGTGGCCGTTCGCCCGCATCACGTCGCGCAGCGCGCGGAACGCGTCCAGCGACAGCTCGTCGACGCCTTCGAGCGGCGTCGCGTGTCTCTCGGTCTCTTCCGCGGTCATGCGGCCTCCAAGCCGGCAGGGTATCGGCGCTGAGCCAGCAAACAGTTAGCCAGCGAATGATTAGGTACCGAATAGTAACCAAGGAAGCGGCGGACGCGCAAGGGGCGGGCTACGCGCGAGGGATGTCGATCGCCGCGGGGACCGGCATCGCGTCCGCGAACCACTCGCGGTGGAAGTCGCCCTCGGCGATGCGCTCGATCGGCAGCTTCAGGTAGCGGCCGGACGCCTCGGCCGCCACGGTGCCGTCGTCGAGGAGCAGCTCGCCGCCGCCCTCGAAGACCCTGCCGTCCTTCGTGATCCGCGCCACCACCACGGCCTCGTGCCCGAGGGGCACCGGGGCCCGGTACCGAACGGTCAGCTCGACGGTCACGCCCCAGATGCCGGGTTGGAGGATCTCGATCGCGCGCCCGATCGTCTCGTCGAGCACCGCCGACGTCGCGCCGCCGTGCACGCGGCCCGGGTAGCTCTGGTGCTCCTCCCGCGGCGTGAACACGGCGGCCAGCTCGCCCGTGTCCAGCTCGTAGAAGCGAGTCTTGAGGCTGAGCGGGTTCTCGCGGCCGCACACGAAGCACATCCTGCTCACGTTCTGTGCGCGGAGCACGTTCACGTTCATGGGCGAGACCTCCCTCGGGCGACGCCCCCATCATAAGGCAGGGCCCGCCGGGAAGGGCGGGCCCTGGGGAGTCCGTCTGGCCGCCTCGGCTTACGCGCCGAGGAACGAGAACAGGCTGTGGAACAGCTGCAGGATGACAGGCTTGGGCTGAGGCTGCGGGGACGCCGCGGCCTTCGCCGGCTGCGTCGGCGCGCTCGGCTCGACGGCCTCGCTCGCCTGCTTCGCCGCCAGCCGCTGCTGCGCCGCGGCCTTCGCCGCGGCCGCCACGCGCTCGGCCTCGGCCTTCGCCTCCGCCTTCGCGGCCGCCGCCGCGCGCTCCGCGGCGTGGATCCTGTTGAGCCTGTCGATCGCGCGCCGCTGTGCGACCCTCGCGCGCTGCGCGTTCTTCGCGCCGGCCCCCGCGGGCGTGAGCACCTGGCCGCCGCCGGCGTACGTCTGGATCAACGGAGCCGGCAGGGTCGCGTTGGGCGCGTAGAGGTTGTGGCCGCCGGTGTAGCGGTACGGCAGGTACTGGGGCGCGGTGGGGCTGTCGTACGGGTACGGGATGACGCGCCTGATCGCGCGGCCCGCCGAGCCCGCCTCCTCGTAGCCGACGTACGCCGTGTGCGCGCCGTTCGCCCAACCGGCGAAGAGGATGACGTGGCGCGCGGTGTTGAGGATGATGTCGCCCGGCTGGAGGTCGTTCTTGGCGATGCGCCGCGAGACCTCGGGCAGCGTCCACGTCACGTACGACTGATCGAGGCCCCAGGCGTAGGAGACGAAGCCCGAGCAGTCGCTGCGGTAGTCGTCGACCCAACCCTGCTGGTTGTACGGCACCCCCTTTTGCATCCAGCGGGCGGCGCGGCCGACCACGGCCTGCCGGTTGAAGTACGAGGGGGACTTCGCGGTTCCCGCGTAGGCGGGGACCGAGCCGATCAGCGGCTCGGCGAGCACCGCGAGCGCGATGCCGAGCGCGGCGGCGACTCTTGCGGGACGGCTTGCGTGGAGATTCAAGACGGTATCACCCTCCGAGGTCGGGGACAGGTCGGCGGGCGCTGCTCGCCAGCGGGGAGCGCCCGGCGAGACCCCGGCGCGCGAAGGCGCGCAGGACGGGTCTCGCGGTGTCCGCTATGCGGTCTCCGAGGGGGAGTAGGGCGAAGAGCATGCCAAGCCGCTGCCGGAATCTGGAAGAAACCGCAGGTCAGACGGTGTGACGAGGGGTAACGCGGGCCATCGCGCGACGCGTCCGTGAACGGCCGGCACGGGCGCGCGCCTCGCGGTGGTATCTTTCGACAGGTACGGGAAGCGGCGGGAGGAGCGGCGATGGAACTCACGACGGTGCCGATAGAGAAGGACGAGGCGGTCAGCGTCATCCTCGGCCAGTCGCACTTCATCAAGACGGTCGAGGACGTGCACGAGGCGATGGTGAACGCGGTGCCCGGCATCAAGTTCGGGCTGGCGTTCTGCGAGGCCTCCGGCGACAGACTTGTCCGCGTGAGCGGCACCGACGACGGGCTGCAGGCGCTCGCCGCGCGGAACGCGCTCGCGGTCGGCGCAGGGCACTCCTTCGTGCTGCTCCTCGGCGAAGGCGTCTACCCGATCAACGTGCTCAACGCCGTCAAGATGGTCCCCGAGGTGTGCCGGCTCTACTGCGCCACCGCGAACCCGGTGGAGGTAGTGGTCGCGGCGACCTCGCAGGGCCGGGGCATCATGGGCGTCGTCGACGGTGCCTCTCCGCTGGGGGTGGAGAGCGCCGAGCACGTGGCGGCTCGCAAGGAGCTGCTGCGGACGATCGGCTACAAGCTGTAGCGGAGAGCTACGGCGCGATGATCACCCGGTCGCCGACCTCGACGCGCGGGAAGAGGTCCTCCACGTCCCACATGTGCATGCGCATGCACGCGTGCGAGGCCGCGGTGCCGATCGAGCCGTCGTTCGAGGTCCCGTGGATCGCCACGCCTGACGCGTCGAGGAGCAGGGCGCGCGTTCCTAGAGGGTTCCCGGAGCCGCCTGGGATGAAGGCGGGCATGCCGGCCGCCCAGGCGCTGCCCGGGTTGGTCCACGTCGGGTTGACCTGCTTGTCGTCGATGCGCCACCAGCCCTTCGGCGTCGGGAACTCCGGCATCCCGACGGCGATCGGGTAGCTCTTGACCCGGCGGGCCTGGTTGAACAGGTAGAGCCGGCGCTCGCCGAGGCGCACGAGGAGCGTCCGCGCAAACGAGCGCTCGGTGACTCGCGGCTGCACCTGCTTCATCGGCAGCTTCACCATGCGCTGCCCTCCGGTGAGCGCGCCCTGCACGGCCGAGACCGATGCTGCCTCGTCGAGCCTCCAGCCCACCTTCGACTTCGAGATCCTCAGGCCGTCGCCGGCCACGGAGAGCTTCGAGTCGGCGGGCCGCTCGTTCACCGCCTTGCCCGTGCGCGCCGCCCACGAGCGCAGGCCCTTCACGTCGATGCGGACCTCCGCCGGCACCGCGATCCCCGCCTCCGCGTTCGTCACCCGGTAGTACACGCGCTGGAGTACCGTCGTCCGCCTCTGTGGCGCCAGCGCCTTGTCGACGAGGGCAGCGACGTCGATCCTCACCAGCGGGCGCGGATCGAGCACGAGGCGTTTGCCCCGCGCGTCGACCGTGACGGGCGCGAGCAGGGGCGTCTCGAGCTTGCGCCTCAGCTGCGCGATCGCCTCGTCCCGCGGCAGGCCTCCGACGGCGTAGCCGCCCACCGTCGTCCCGCGCGGCAGGACTTCCCGCTGCGCGAAGTCGTCCGCGACCGCGTACGAGAAGCCCACCGAGAACGTCATCAGGGTCACGGCGACGGCCGCCGTGAGCGCTCGTGGTCCCCCGCCGGTCTTCCTCATGTCCGGTGCCCTCCTGCCATCGGCGGAGCCGTCCGCTCCGCCGGTTCATCGATGCAAGCAGGTCTACCCCTCGCCGTGCGGCGCCTGACGACGGCCGCCGCAAAGAAGGCGGGGGAGTCGGACGAGCGGCCGGTCGCTCCCGGACGATCGCGCACTTCGAGAAGGGCAGCCGGTTCGTCGTCTCGAGCTTCACGGCGAGCAGGCGCCCCTGACGGCGGTAGCTCCTCGCGTTCGGCGGGAAGGTACTCGCCTGGCCGAGATGCAAGGGGGAAGCGTGCGCATCGCCGACTACGCGCTCCTGTCCGACTGCCAGTCCGCCGCTCTCGTCGGCATGGACGGGTCCGTCGACTGGTACTGCACGCCGCGAATCGATGCGTCCTCCGTGTTCGCGCGCCTGCTCGACCACAACGCCGGCCACTGGCACCTGCGGCCTCAGGGGTCGTATCGCGTGCGGCGCGCGTACCTCGACGACTCGCTCGTCCTGCGCACCGAGTTCGAGACGCCCAAGGGGAGGATCGCCGTGGTCGACGCGCTCGGCTTCGAGCTGGGAGCGCGCGGGCACGACATCGGGCTGCGGGCGCCGCACGAGCTGCTGCGCCGGGTCGAGGGGCTCGACGGCAGCGTCGACCTCGAGATGGAGTTCGCGCCTCGCATGGAGTACGGGCTGACGAAGCCGCGGCTGGACTGGGACGACGGGCGCGTGAAGGCTACCGGGGGACCCGTGGGGCTGACGCTGGAGACCGACGCGCCCATCGATTGCTCCGAGACCGGAGCCCATGCGGCGTACCTCGTGCGTGCCGGGGACAGCTTCACGTACCGCCTGCGGTACCGCGACAACTTCGCGGAGACGCCGCACACGTCCGAGGAGCCCGCGACCATCGAGGACACGCTGGAGGGGTGGCGCTCGTGGGCGGAGCTGCACCGCGGCTACGAGGGCCGCCACCTCGACCCCGTGCGGAAGAGCTCGCTCGTCCTGCAGGGCCTCACGTACGCGCCCGCGGGAGCGATCGCGGCGGCGCCGACGACGTCGCTCCCCGAGGTCCTCGGCGGCTCGGCGAACTGGGACTACCGCTACGCGTGGCTCCGCGACGCCAGCCTGACGATGTTCGCGCTGTGGGTCGCCGCGTGCCCCGACGAGCCGTACCGCTTCTTCCACTGGATCGAGCGGGCGGGCGGCAGGCTGGAGGACGAGCCGGTGCAGATCGTGTACGGGGTCACCGGCCAGCGGGACCTGACGGAGCACACGCTCGGCAACCTCGAGGGCTACGAGGGCAGCAAGCCGGTGCGCGTCGGGAACGACGCGTGGACGCAGCGCCAGCTCGACGTGCTCGGATGGGTGCTCGACGCGGCGCACATCCTTCGCGAGAGGCTCGGCGAGCTGGACGGCCAGACGAAAGAGCTGCTCGTCGGGTACGCCGACCGTGCTGCGCGGGACTGGCGCAGGCCGGACGCCGGGATGTGGGAGCTGCGCGACCGGGAGCAGCACTACACGTCGTCGAAGGTGATGTGCTGGGTGGCCCTCGACCGGGGCGTGAAGCTCGCGGACCGCATCGGGGCGGGGAGCGCGGCGGTCGCGAGCTGGGAGCGCGCCCGCGACGACGTGAAGGCGGCGGTGCTCGCCGAGGCGTGGAGCGAGCGGGCGGGCGCGTACGCGGGGTGGTTCGGCTCGGACGAGCTGGACTCGTCGGTGCTCCTGCTGCCGATCGTCGGGTTCCTCCCGGCGACGGATGCGCGCATGCGGGCCACGATCGACGCGGTCGAGTCGCGGCTCGCGACCGACGGCCTCGTCCGGCGATGGGAGTCCGAGCCGAACGCGTTCCTCATCTGCAGCTACTGGCTCTCGGAGTGCCTCGTGATGGCGGGGGAGCACGAGCGGGGCAGGCAGGTGTTCGGGCGGGTCACGGGGCTCGCCAACGACGTCGGCCTGCTCTCCGAGGAGGCCGACGCCCACTCGGGCGAGCTCCTCGGCAACTTCCCGCAGGCGTTCTCGCACGTGGGGCTAGTGAACGCGGCGTGGCGGCTCACGGAGGCCGAGGAGGGACGCGCGGTGACCGGGCAGGAGGAGAGCGAGACGGAGTGCGGGGTAAGACGTCCGGAGCATTAGGAGGCGATCCGGGTGCCGAGAGTGGCGTACACGCGCGAGAACATCGACAAGTGCTGGTGCGGCAGCTGCCCCGTGTGGAGCGAGAACGGGCTGGCGAGCAATCACTACTGCCTGTCCGGATCGGCCGAGCAGACCGGCCGCTGACGCAGGCGGGCAGAGGAGGTGTCGCCCGTGCAGGGAGAGGCGCTCTCGTTCGTCCGCAGGCATCTGGTCGTGGCGTCGGCGTTCGCCCTCGTGTCGTCCGGGGCCTTCGCCTATGGCGCGTGCCGCGCCTGCACGTGGACCGCGTTCCGCGCGTGGAGCTCCTCGGCCGAGGCCGCGGCGTCCGCCGGTCGCTCTCAGCCCGCCACCACCTGCGTCCTGACCTACTGCTACCGGGACCGCACCCGTACCCTCACCGTGCCGGTCTCGGCCGAGGAGCTGGCGGCGGATCGAGAGATACGGACGGACGTGATCTTCGGGCAGCCGCCCGAGGTGGAGGCGGCGTACCTGGCGCGCCTCGTCCGGACGCAGAGCCGCACGCCGTGCGTGGCCTCGATCGCGCTGCAGCTCCGCGCGGTGAGGCGGGAGCTGGCGCTGGACTCGGACGAGTACGTCGAGCTCATGGCGCGCGCGGTGCAGGACATCCCTTACGGGACGCCCCGGCCCGACTTCAAGCTTCCGGCAGAGATGCTCGTGGCTCGCCGCGGAGTGTGCGTCGACAAGAGCGTGCTGCTCGCGGCGCTGCTTCTTCGCGAGGGCTACGACGCCGGGGTGTGGTCGCTTCCGGCGAAGAGGCACGTCGCCGTGGCGCTGCGCGGAGTGGGGAGCGGCTTCCGGCGCTCGGGGTACGCGTTCGTAGAGACGACTCGGCGCGCGTACGTCGGCGAGGTGCCCGAGGAGTTCGAGGGGCGCCGCCGCGCTGACGCCCCGCCTCTGCTGGTGAAGGCGGGCGGGTGGCGGCGATACAGCGCGGACTGGGAGACGGCGTTCATCGTGGGCGAGTTGCGCGAGGCGAGCGCGCGGGCGACCGCGCTGAGACCGTACCGGACTTACGCGCGGCGGGCGCGCGGGTGGCGGCGCGAGCGCTACGCGCACGCGACGGAGCAGCAGATGGTGTCTTCGGCCGTCGCGTCCAGGCTGTCGTGGTCCTCCGACGACCGCAGGCTCGCGTTCGCCATCCTCGAGACGCTCAACGGGTGGGGCAGGGAGTGCGACAGGCTGTAGAGGCCGCTGCCCCTACGGCGCTCGCGCGGTGAGCCGCTGCCGCAGGTCCCTCCTGTGGCGTCTCGCCGCCAGGATGAGCGCGATCAAGAGCAGCAGCAGCGGGATGAGGAAGACGCACATCGGCAGGCTGAACGTGCCGGCGACGCGCGACAGCGCCCCGCCACCGCTGCCGGGGATGCGGACCACCTGAAGGCGGTCGTTGCCGGTGTCGGCGACGACGAACCAGTCGCGGGTCCTGTCGTAGGAGATGCCCGTCGGGTACATGAAGTAGCCGTCGGCGCCGCCCTGGTCGCCGTATACCGCCTTGTGCTTCGACGAGTCGTGCGCGACCTGCCCGGTCGACGGATCGAGCGCGATGATCTGGAACTTGAAGGCGTCGACGAGCACGAGCCGGCCCTTCCCGTCCGTCGTCATCCCTGCAGGCAACTCGAACGGAGCGTTGCTGGTATCGGCGCTGCGGATGTCGCCGGCACCGGGCTTCGTCCGGTCCGGCGCTTCGCCGGCTACCCACAGCGGACGACCGACCGACGTGAACGCCTTGACGCGCCGGTTCTGCGTGTCGGACACGTACAGCCGATCGCTTGTCTGCACGATGCCGTGCGGCAGGTCGAACTGGTCCTTGCCCTGCCCCCTGGTGCCGAACTTCGCGAGGATCTGGTCGTCGAGAGTGAACACGGCGACGCCCTTGGCTGCCGCGACGGCGATCCTGCCGGCCTTCACGTCGAGCTCGCTCGGCAGCTCGACGCTCCATGTGGCTGCGGCCGACCCGTCGGGCTTGAAGTGGATGATCTGCCCGCCGTAGTCCGCCACGAACACGTCGCCGTTCTCATCGACGCTGATCCCTTCGAGCGATGCGCCGATCCTCGGCTGCACCACCCGCTTGGCGGACCCGTCCGGGTTGAAGGCGACGATGGTTCGATGCTCGGACAGGCACCAGATCGTCCCGTCGGGGCCTACGGCGACGTCGGTAGGCGCGACGAGCTGCTGGTTCGGCAGCTTCCCCCACCCGTATATCGAGCGCACCCACTCCATCCCGCCGGGCAGCGCGGCGCGGCGGGGCGCGGAAGCGGGGCGGGTGAGCCGCACGACCCAGAAGGAGACGCCGAGGAGCAGGAGGAACAGCACGACGAGCAGCCCGGCGAGGACCGCCCTCTGCCGTTTGTTGTCCACGTACTCGACGACTTCTTCGACGTACTTCGCCGGCCCGCTCTCCCCATCGGCGGCCCCGGCGTCGGCCTGTCGCAGACTGTCGTTCATGCCGCTTCCTCCGCTCGCGGTCGACGTGGCACGAGGACTACTTGGCCTTGACCTGCTGCAGGCCTCTGAGCGCCGTGGCGTCGTTCGGCAGGTACTTCAAGCCTTCCTCGAAGTCCTTCTTCGCCCCGGCCGTGTCGCTCGCCTCGACCTTCGCCCAGCCGCGCATGACGATTACATCAGCCGCCTCGGGCTGGAGCTTCAGCGCGTTGTCGAACGACACGATGGCGTCCTTCCACTGCTTGAGGTTGCCCTGGGCCGTGGCGCGCAGGACGAACATCCTCACGGTCGGGGCGTTGTCCTGCTGCATGTACGGGACGACGATCAGCCTCTCGAAGTTGCGCGCGTTCTCCTGAGTGCGTATGTCGATGTCGTTCTGGATGTAGGTGGTGGACTTGTCCACCGCCTCCTTGTTCTTGCCGTCGAGGATCAGCAGGTGCACCTCCGCGACGTTCAGCTGGCGGATGGTGCGATAGTGCTCGACCTTCTTGCGGCCTTCCTTCAGCGCCGCCCACGCTCCCGCCTTGTCGCCAGTCGCGTAGAGCGCCTCGACATAGTCCGCCCACGCCTTCCCGTCGGTCGGCCGCTGCTTCACGAGCGCGGACATCGAGTACAGAGTGGACTCCGCGATCGTTCGAGGGGCGGGCGGGTTCACCACGCCCGAGAGCAGCGCGTACAGGAGCACGCAGAGGATCGTCACGATCGTGAACCAGATGCCGTGCGTGAGCAGCCGGACGACGCGGTCTCCGCTTTCCCGTCCGATCGCCGGCTCTTCCGCGAGAGCCGGCGCGGTCACCTCGTGCGCACCTTCACTTGCGCGCATGCAAGCTCCCCCCTTGGGCTGCGGATGCCGCCGAACGCGCTTCCCCTTGCACCGGCGGCCCTCCGCCGACTCGGCGTACCCGGAGCCGACAAGGACTTCTTCGAGGTCGGAGGGCCGACCTCCTTCAGCTTCTCTCAGCTTCCCTTGTGAATTGTTTCCCGCAGTTCTTAGAAATTATTGGTTACGCTTTCCCAATCTGTGGTATGACAGACGAAGGAGCGCGCACGGCGCCGGGTGACTGGGCGCCGGGGTCGGGGACCGCGCGCTGGGGGATTCACGAGCTCGCTCGCACGGATGGATGCCCGTGGGGGGACACGTGTCACCGTGCTTGCGAACAGTTTCACTATCTCGTTCGGTTCCACGCCTTCCTCTGCCGGGCTCCGTCTCGCCCGGGTTGGAGCGGGCTCTTCGGGGCCCGAGGACAACGACTCCGTCACGGGGAGGAGGTGCTTCAGAAGTGACAAGCACACAGAGACTGAGTAAGGAGAGGAAGGCAATGAAGAAGGCGCTGTTCGTTCTGGCGCTCGCGGCAGCTCTGATCTTCACGATGACAGCCGCCGCGTTCGCCGATCACTCACCTTCGTTCTACATCAAGTGGGATGCCGCGGGCGGCTATGAAGGTGCCAACGCCGCCGTTCCCAGCCCCCACAACGGGTACGCCGAGGGCACGCAGAAGTGCGGCGTCTGCCACGCCGTGCACCGGGCGGCCGTCAACGGGATAGGCTGGGTGAACCACGACGCGAACGCGACGTACGGAACGCCGGCCAACCCCGATCCGACCCAGCCCGACGGCATGCTGCCGTATCCGGCCGACGCGGGCGGGACCAATCGTGCGACCCGGCAGATCTACGGCCCGCTGGACGTGAAGGACTACAAGGACGTCGATCCGAGCAGCTCCGGCGTCGATTTCGAGTGGGTTGCGGGCGACACGCAGATGCTGCTGCAGAGCAGCGTCGCCGGGGCGTGTGACTACTGCCACATCACCACGTCGATCGGTGGCGAGCAGATCTACGCCGGTAACGTGAAGTACCGCGTCGAGGCCGGGTCTGCAGAGGGCGGCTCTGACTGGGAGGGCGGCTACGCCCACAACAACGCGTGCACCGCGTGCCACGCCGTACACGGCGCGTACTCGGTCACCGGCAGCACCCCGAGCGGCAACGTGGTCTTCAAGGGCGCGGCCGCATCGAAGGTGCTGAAGGGCTATGCGAAGTCGAGCACGACCTGGCAGTCTGCCGTTGTGTACGCCGGCACGTCCGCCAATCTCACCGGGCTCTTCGCGAACCCGAGCCTCGTGCAGACGTCCGCTACGCTCGTAGCCCCCAACAACGTCCCGCTGTTCGCGTCGAAGGCTGACGCTCTCGCGGGCACGAACGTGCGGAGCAACGTCGACACGGCCGACGCTCAGGTGACGGCCTTCTGCACGTTCTGCCACGAGAACTACGGCTACGCGTCCGAGGATCTCATCAACCCGCAGAACGTCAACGTGACGAGCTCGACGGTCGCGACACAGCGGGGGCTCGCGGCGATGGATCCGAGGTACGAGGGCAAGGGCCTGTTCCAGGGTCCGTGGGTGTACAAGAGCCCGGCCGACAGCACGCTCTACAGCGCTCGCGGATCGCTCGCCAGCACCAGCGTGCCTGGGCTTGACGGCCAGATCCCCGTCAAGAACCACCCGATGAAGAACGCCGAGGCTTCGTTCGTGGCCGCCGGCGACAACTTCGCGGGGCAGGCGGCGTTCGCGAACTCCAACACCTGCCGCGATTGTCACGACGCGGGTGTCGAGGAGCAGATCGGCGTCATGGTCCAGTCGTGGCCGCACTTCACGCCCGGCTACTTCAAGTTCCTGACGACCGCCGACTACCTCGGCGGCGACATGGACAACATCGATCCCGAGCTCGCGGCCACCCCGGTCGTCGCTTCGGGTGACGCGACCGGGCTCGCGGACATCCAGTCCGTGCTCGACAGCGCAACGGTCATCGAGGAGGCGCAGGCCACCGCCGACGGCGCTTGCCTGAAGTGCCACATCAACGGCACGAACGACGCCGGTATCGGCAAGACGTTCTAGATCGAGAGGGCAGCTTCGG
>JAJZPX010000009.1:0-4140 GCA_021811025.1 Actinomycetes bacterium | reverse complement strand
GGGGTCGCCCCGACCCCTCGACACGGAGAGGAAGACGGACTTGGAGACGCGGGGGAGGGGGAGTCAAATGAAGCGCGTCCTGTTCGTTCTGCTCTTGTGCGTCGCCCTGACCTTCGGCTTTGCCGCGACCGCGTTCGCCGACCACTCGCCGTCGTTCTTCATCAAGTGGGATCCGATGGGCGGCTATGAGGGCGCCAACGTTGGAGGCGCACCACACGCAGGCTACGTGGAGGGAAGCCAGAAGTGCGGCGTTTGCCACGCTGTTCACCGGGCTCCCGTCGCTGGGACCGGCTGGGTGAACCATGCGGCCAACGCCGTCTACGGCACGCCGGCGAACCCCGATCCGACGCAGCCCGACGGCATGCTGCCGCATCCGGCCGAGGCAGGTGGCGAGAACAGGGCGACTCGGCAGATATACCTCGTGCCCGAAGGCACGAACACGCAGATGCTGCTGCAGAGCGACGTCTCAGGCGCTTGCGACTACTGCCACGTCAAGACCGCGATAGGTGGTCGGCAGCTCTACGCCGGCGATCCCAAGTACCACGTCGAGGCGAACTCGGCCGAAGGCGGATCGGACTGGGAAGGCGGCTTCGCTCACAACAACTCCTGCACCGCGTGCCATGCGGTCCACGGCGCCTACAACCCGGGTGCCGGATTCGACGGCACGGGCAACAAGGTCTTCCAGGGCCCGATAGGCAACAAGGTGCTGAAGGCGTACGCCAAGACCACGAACACGACGTGGCAACAGGCCGTCGTCGTGGCTGGCGCGAACGTCACGGACATGGAGCTCGAGGGAATGTTCGTCGACCCGAGCGCGGTCACGCGCGACTCCACGTCGAACGCGACGGTCTCGCCGAAGAACATCCCGCTGTTCGCGTCGAAGGATGACGCTCTCGCCGGCACCAACGTGCGCAACGGCACCGACATCGGGGACGCTCAGGTCACCGCGTTCTGCACGTTCTGCCACGAGAACTACGGCTACGCGTCGGAGGATCTGATCAACCCGCAGAACGTCAACGTCACGGCTGCCTCAGTGGTGGCGCAGCGCGCACTAGCGGACGAGTCCAGGGTCGTGGGCAAGGGCCTGTTCCAGGGGCCCTGGGTCTACAGGAGCCCGGCAAACGGCACGCTCTACAGCGTCCGTGGCTCGGCGAGCAGCACGTCGGTCCCGGGGCTCGACGGCCAGATACCCGTAAAGAACCACCCGATGAAGACGGCTGAAGCTGCCCTTGTGGCAGGCGGCGCCACCTTCACGGGTCGGGTGGCGTTCAAGAGCTCCAACACCTGCCGCGACTGTCACGATGCAGGCGTGGAGGGAGGGATCGGCGTCATCATCCAGTCATGGCCGCACTTCACGCCCGGCTACTTCAAGTTCCTCAAGACCGCCGACCATGCCGGCGGCGCCATGACGGACATCGATCCCAGGCTCGCAGCCACTATCATCGTCGCTCCCGGCGATACCGCCGGTCTCGCGGCCATTCGGTCGGTCCTCGACAGCCCCACGGTCATCGAGGAGGCGCAGGCCACTGCCGACGGCGCTTGCTTGAAATGCCATGTCAACAGCAGCAGGACGTCCGGCGTGAGCATCAGCTTCTAGCTCGTGAAGCCGGTGCACCACTTCATGTGGGCGACCCTCCGGGGCCGCTCGCGTCCTTCCTCCGCGCTCCTCGGGCGTCTATGATTATGTGAAGGGGAGCACTAGCGTGGGGAGCGCGGCGCAGTCGGGCCTGTGGGGGAGAGTCGTGTCGAGGCCGGGCAGTGAGAGTTCGAGCGGGCGGGGGCGCGCCAGGTTGATGTGGCTCGCTGCTGCCGCGCTGTTCGTCGTGGCGGCAGGGCTTCTGACGGCGGGATCGGCGG
Source organism: Actinomycetes bacterium (assembly GCA_021811025.1). Lineage (GTDB taxonomy): Bacteria > Actinomycetota > Coriobacteriia > Anaerosomatales > JAJZPX01 > JAJZPX01. Next base: position 2,283 of record JAJZPX010000009.1, on the reverse strand, counting down.
AGCAGGTCTGCAGGTCGTGCCACGCCCCTCAGTCGAAGGCCCTCTCGTCGTCACCGCACGCAGGAGTGAGGTGTTACGGCTGCCATCTCGACGACGGCGCGTGGGGCGTGCCCGAGCGAAAGACGGCCGAGCTCGCCGGGATGTATCCGCTCGCGCTCCTCGGCCGGGGGTTCGAAGGCGCGGCGCGCCTCTCGTCGCGGTCCGCGTGCCTGGCGTGCCACGCTGACATCTCCGGGAGGGTGACGGACTCGTCGGGGCTTCGCATCGATCACGACGCGTGCGCCGCCGAGTCGTCGTCGTGCGACGAGTGTCACTCGATGACGGCGCACGGAACGTCCGTGCGGTGGCGCTCCAAGCCCGTGATGGAGGAATGCACGGCGTGCCACAGGGCCCGGGGCGCAACGACGCGGTGCGAGAGCTGCCACACGCAGCGCAACAACTCCGCAGGGCCCCCGGGGCCGTGGCAGGTCACGCACGGGCCAAACTGGCAGAAGCTGCACGGCATGGGCGATCTCGCGTCGTGCGAGACGTGCCATGAGGCCGACTTCTGTAAGAGCTGTCACGGCCTTTCACTGCCTCACGGGGCCGACTTCGGGGTCACGCACGGCAATCTCGCGAAGCAGGATCCGAACGGCTGCATCAAGTGCCACCGGTCGTCCGCGTTCTGCGACGCGTGTCACGGCGCTCCCATGCCGCATCCGTCCGGTTTCCTTCGCGATCACGCCAAGGCCGCGAAGGGCATCGAAGACCCGTCGTGCTCGCGTTGCCACGTGCAGGGCGACTGCGCGGACTGCCACTCGAAGCACGTGCACCCAGGCGGCAGCTTCGGTGTGCCCGCGCCCCGGAGGCACGCGTCGTGAGCGCGCAGGTCGGGGGCATCGCGTCCCGGCTCGCCGTCGGCTTCGCCGGGCTCGCGGGAGGCAACGACCTGCAGGCCACGCGGAAGGCGATAGCCGCCCTGCTGACGAACCCGAGCGAGAACCCGCGTCTCGCGCTGCTCGTGCTCTCCGCGATCGTGCTGCTCGTCCTCCTGCTCGTCCTGATCGTCCTTCTTCTCGTCACACCGTCGAGAAAGCGAGTGATCGTGAGGCGGGTCGTGACGGAGGGCCCGGAATCGGCCGGAGCGGAGCCGGCACCCGCCTCGACCCCGCTGCGGCCGAAACTCTCGTCGCGGCTGTTCCTCGCGGCATCGGGGCCGTTCGCCGTCTCCGCGATGGTGGTGGCCGCCCTTGCAAGTGCGTACCTGGCCACCTCGACCGACGGCTTCTGCGCGCACACGTGCCACTCGCGCTCGGCTACGATCTCCGCGGCAGTCGATTCGCCGCACGGCCCCTGCGCCTCGTGCCACCAGCGCCCAGGGCTGGCCGGAGTGCTGCCGAACGCGTCTTCCCGGCTCAAGATGGCGCTGGACAGTATGCTTGGATCGCCCGCGACGTCCGAAGCCCGCGTCGACTCCCGTGCCTGTCTCGGATGTCACCGTGACGTGACGCGCGCGACGACCATGTCCTCGACAGGCGTCCGCGTCTCGCACAAGGAGCTTCTCGCCGTCGCGATCCCTTGCACCGAATGCCATCCTCGAGCGGGGCACGATCGAAGGGCGTTCCAGCGCTCCATGTCTGCGTGCATCACCTGCCACGACGGCCAGACGGCGTCTGCCGAATGCCCCACTTGCCACTCGAAGGATCCGGTCGCGTCGAAGTTCGCGTCCGCCGAGTCGACGAGGACCATCGGCACGGGAAGGATCGACTACCCTGCCGTTCGCGCAGCCGATCGCGACTGCAGCGGCTGTCACGACCTCGCGCGGCAGTGCGACGCATGTCACGGCGTCCGCATGCCGCACAGCCCGGGCTTCATGAAGTCGGGCCATGCCCGGGCGGCCGCGTTCGGAAGGAAGACGGTGTGCTTCCGCTGCCACTTGATGACGGACTGCGGCACGTGCCACTCGGCCCCGTTCGATCCCGAGACGGGGCTCGGCGGCCACGCGAACTGGGAGGCCGAGCACAAGGCTTCGGCCTGGGACGCCGGCTGCGTCTGCCATCAGAGCAGGTCGTCCAGGAAGTCACCGATATGCGAGCTGTGCCACGACGCCGGTACGCACGCGTTGCTGCCCATCGGCCAATAGGGCAGCTGCCCCGCTCGCGTCACGGCCTCCTCGGGGTCCGGGGGTGCGGCGGCGTGCCGCTCGGCATGCGGTAGGGCACGGGGATGAACTCCACGCCGGGGCGGCGCTGGCCCGACTGCGGGTAGAGGTCCATCAGGTCGTAGACCTCCTGCGGCACGCCC
>JAJZPX010000289.1 GCA_021811025.1 Actinomycetes bacterium | reverse complement strand
AGACGGGGATGGACGCCGAGGCGCGGCAGACGTGGGAGTCCTTCGCGTCCGCCCACCCGAACAGCCAGTGGTTCCCGTACGCCGACGCGCGCCTGCTCGCGGCCGGATGACCGGCGAGCGGAGGCTGCGGCCTCATCCTCGCCTGGCGACGAAGAAGTCGGCCATCGAGAGCAGCAGGTCGCGCGCCGCGCTCTTCGGCAGCGCGACGGCGAGGCGCTCCTTCGCATCGAGGATGAGCCGCTCGGCGTAGTCCTGCGCGAAGTCGAGCGACCCGGCGTCGCGCATGATCTCGACCGCCTCCGCCAGCGGCGCAGGATCGACCGTGCGCTCCGAGAGGATCTCGAGCAGCCGCTCGCGGCGAGGCGAGTGCTGCAGCGCGTGGATCGCCACGAGGGTGCGCTTCCCCTCGGTGACGTCGCTTCTGAAGTCCTTCTTCGTGGCCTCGCGCGTCCCGACGAGGTTGAGCACGTCGTCCTGGATCTGGAACGCGAGCCCGGCGGCCATGCCGAAATCGCGGAGCACCGCGATCTGCTCTTCGCTCGCACCGCCGACGATAGCCCCGACGGCGAGCGGCACCGCGCCCGAGTAGTACGCGGTCTTGTGGTCCGCCATGAGCAGGTAGTCGTCGACGGTCAGGTCGAAGCGATCGTCGCGCGCCCAGCCGATGTCGAGCGCCTGGCCCTCGATCGTCCGCGTCGTCATGTCGACGAGCTCGTTCAGCACGCGGATCTTGGTGGGATCGTCGAGGTCCGGATCCTTGAGCACGGTCCCGGTGACGAGCGACAGCGCGAGATCGCCCGCGTTGATCGCCACCCCGAGACCTTCGGTCACGTGCATGCACGGCTCGTTGCGGCGCGTGAGCGAGCTGTCCTCGATGTCGTCGTGGACGAGCGCCGCCGTGTGGAAGTGCTCGATCGCGGCAGCCGCTGGCATCGCGCGAACGGGGTCGCCTCCGACCGCCTCGCACGCGAGAAGGCAGATCAGCGGCCGATGGCGCTTGCCCGCGTTGTGCGAGAACGCGGCGAGCGGAGCGTACAGGTAACGGCGGATGTCGGAGTTGGCGCCGTTCGTGAAGAATCTGTCGAGGTAGCGGTCAAACGCCTTCGCCCGCCGCTTCAGATACAGTTCGAAAGCCGTCATTCCGCTCCCAGGCGTTCGCCGACACCATGCCCGCCGGGGAGTGCCGCCGACGCGCGCCTCCGTATCTTATGGGCGAGGCACCCGGCACGGCAAGAAGCCGCGCTCACCGCTGCAGCGCCCAGGCCCACAGCGTCCCGGCACCATACGCCGCCAGATAGAGGGCGTGCTTGACGAGCAGCGCACGCCTCCTGTAGGGGAGTTCGTCGGCCGTGACCCGCCTCCTCCAGTATCCGAGACGGATTCCCCCGGTGACGAGGATGCCGGCGAGGGAGACGAGCATGACCGTGAACAGCTCGTGCGACACGCCCGCGAGCGCTCGCGCCGCGGGGGGCGCCAGCTGCGCCGTGACGTACGCGAGCCGCCACACCACGAGGAGCCCGGCCGCCCACAACCCGGACGAGAGGTCGTGGAGGAAGCTGTTCACGATCGAGCCGTAGCGACCGCTCACCGCCGCCCCCTCTCCAGGTAGACGCCCTCGGCCGAGAACCGCCGTCGAAAGGATAGCAGCACCGCGCTGACCGCGCCGAGCGCCGTCGCGGCCGAGACCATGAGCATCACGACTATCTGGTACGGCGCGGCGACCAACGGGTCGACTCCCGCGAGGACCTGGCCGGTCATCATGCCGGGGATGAACACGATCCCGACCGCCGCCATCGAGTTGATGGTCGGGATGAGCCCGGCCCGGATCGCGCTTCGCACCGAGTCGCGGGCTGCCTCCCAGGGCGTGGCGCCGAGCGCGGTGAGCGCGAGGATGGCGTCGCGGCGCGCGTCGAGGTCCGCGAACACCCGCTCGAGCACCAGGGCGATCCCCGTCATCGAGTTGCCGATCACCATCCCGGCGATCGGGATGACGTACTGCGCCCGCCACCACGGTCGCACCCCCACGACGAGCCCGGTCACCGCGAAGGTGACCGTCACGCCCGTTAGCGCCATCGCGAGCAGGGTGCTGCCGAACAGCCCGGCGGGCGCGTCGGGCGCTCGGCCGAGGATGATCCGCGTCGCCGTCAGCATCATCAAGCCGAGGATCGCGAGCACGATGAGCGGGTAGTCGTTCGCGAACACCCAGCGCAGCACGAAGCCGAGAGCGAGCAGCTGCAGGTACGTGCGCAGCGCGGCGACCGCGAGGTCCTTCTCGAGCCGCGCTCCGACGGCGTAGGTGAGCGCGCCGGTGAGCAGGATGAAGCCGGAGGCGAGCGCCAGCTGCAGCCACCCGATCGTCACCACTCCCGAAGCAGCCTCAGTCGGCATCGCGCACCTCCTCGAGCCTGCCGCGCTCGAGGCGCAAGCGGCGGTCGGCCCGCTCGCCGAGCCGCAGGTGGCGAACGCGCACCACGGCGCCCCCACCGTCGACGAACTCCTCGGTCATGCGCGTCACCTGCGCCGCCGACTCGTCGTCCAGCGCCGCGTCGGGCTCGTCCGCGAGCAGCACGCGCGGGCGCGTGAGCAGCACGCGCAGCAGCGCGACGCGCGCGATTTGCCCGACCGACAGCCGCTCGGGCGGCCGGTCGAGCGCGACGTCCGCGAGCCCGATGCGCGCGAGGGCCCGCTCGAGGTCCTCGGCCGAGGGCGCGGCCTCGTGCGACCGCACGCGCAGGCGCCACGGCAGGAGAAGGTTGTCGGACACGTTCCCGGGGACGAGCGCCGGGACCTGCGGCAGCAGCGCCACTTCGCGGCGCCACCGCTGGGGCGGAACGCGATCGGCCGGGACGCCGTCGAGCGCGAGCGACCCGGAGGCGCCCGGGAGCAGGCGCGCGAGCGCGAGCAGCAGCGTCGTCTTGCCCGAGCCGGACGGCCCGACGACGTCGGTCAGCGTGGCGGCGGCGACGGAGAGGTCGACGTCGTCGAGGACGGGCAGCGCGCCGCTCCCCGTCTCGTGCGTGACGCCGATGCCTCGCGCTTCGAGCAGCATGCGCCTCCC
>JAJZPX010000008.1 GCA_021811025.1 Actinomycetes bacterium | reverse complement strand
GTGATGTACGCGTTCGAGGTCTTCGTCGCGTTCATCCAGGCGTACGTGTTCGCGATCCTGACCGCGGTCTACATCGGCGGCGCGATCCACGCCGGCGAGCACTAGGAGATCACGCCGGCTTCCCGGCGTCATGCTATCGAGAAGATCGTTCGTCCATAAGGAGGAAAAGTTGACTGGTTCTCTGTCCGTCCTGGGTGCGGGTCTGGCGTTCGGCCTCGGTGCCATCGGGCCCGGCCTCGGCATCGGCATGATCGCCGGCAAGGCGATCGAAGGCATGGCCCGCCAGCCCGAGATGGCCGGCCGCCTGCAGACCACGATGTTCCTCGGCATCGCGTTCACCGAGGCCATCGCGCTGCTCGGCTTCGTCCTCGCCTTCATCCTCCAGGCCGCCAAGTAATCGGGAGCGTAACCAGGAGGAAGGTGAAGCATGGAAGCTATCCTGCCAAAGGGTCCCGAGATCATCGTCTCGCTGATCTCGTTCCTGGTGCTGTTCTTCGTTCTGTCGAAGTTCGCGCTCCCGCCGATCACGAACATGCTCGACAAGCGCGCGGAGACCATCCGCGAGTCGCTCGAGAAAGCGGAGGAGACGCGGGTCGAGGCCGAACGGCTCTTCGAGGACTACAAGGCCCAGATGGCCGAGGCGCGCGGTGAGGCCGCGAAGGTCATCGAGCAGGGCCGAAAGGTTGCCGAGGCGATGAAGGGCGACATCGTGGCGAAGGCCAACGAGGAGGCCGCCGGCATCATCGCCAAGGCGAAGGAGACCATCGTGGCCGAGAAGAAGGCCGCGGTGGCCGAGCTGCAGAAGTCGGTGGCCGACCTTACCGTCGCCGTCGCCGGCAAGCTCATCGGTGAGAAGCTCTCGGCCGACGAGCACGCGAAGCTGATCGAGCGCTACATCGAAGAGGTGGGCAGCCTCAAATGAGAGAGAGCGAGATCGCCGGGACCTACGCGCGCTCGCTGTTCGAGCTGTCCGGCCTGACGGGCACCGCGACGGACGCCGAGGCGCAGCTGGGCGAGGTCGCCCGGACGGTGCGCGGACACGCCGACCTGCGCGACGCGCTCGCCGCCGCCGCCGTGCCCGCGGCGAAGAAGCGCGACATCCTGCGCGAGATCTTCGGCGAGGCCGTCGACCCCGCCGTGCTGTCGATCGTGCAGGTCGCGGTCGAGACGGGGCACGTCGACATGCTCGGCGAGCTGGCGTCCGCGTTCACCTCGCTCGTCGAGGAGGAGCTCGGCGTCGTCCCCGCCGACGTGACGACGGCCGTCCCGCTGACGGACGGGCTGCGCGCGCGGCTGTCGGAGAAGCTCGAGAGCTCGCTCGGCAAGCGTGTCGTGCTGCGCGAGAAGGTCGACCCGCAGGTTCTCGGCGGCATCATCATCAACGTCGCCGGACGCGTGCTGGACGGTAGCCTGCGAAAGCAGCTCAACGGCATGCGGACGGCGCTCGCTACGGCATCCGCTGGAGGTGAGGTCTAGTGCCGGAGATCACCGCACAAACCATCAACGACGTGCTGAAGGCGCAGCTCGCGTCGTTCCGCCCCGAGGTCGACGTCCGAGAGGTCGGCACCGTCGTGCGGGTTGGCGACGGCATCGCGCTCGTGGAGGGCCTCCGCGGGGCGATGGCGGGCGAGCTGCTCGAGTTCACCGGCGAGCACGGCGAGACGGTCATGGGCATGGCGCTCAACCTCGATGAGAACGAGGTCGGCGCGGTGCTCATGGGCGAGACGCAGCTCGTCAAGGAGAACTCGACCGTGCGCTCGACCGGACGGATCGTCGAGGTGCCCTCGGGCAAGGGCCTCATCGGGCGCATCGTGAACCCGCTCGGCCAGCCGATCGACGGCAGGGGCGCGATCGTCGCGGAGGGCACGCGGCCGGTCGAATTCAAGGCGCCCGGCGTCGTGCAGCGCCAGCACGTGCACGAGCCGCTGCAGACCGGCATCATGGCCATCGACTCGATGATCCCGATCGGCCGAGGTCAGCGCGAGCTCATCATCGGCGACCGTCAGACCGGCAAGACGGCCATCGCGGTCGACACGATCATCAACCAGAAGGACACGGGCGTCATCTGCGTCTACGTGGCGATCGGCCAGAAAGCCTCGACCGTCGCCGGCGTGGTCCGGACGCTCGATGAGTACGGCGCGATGGACTACACGATCGTCGTATCCGCGTCCGCGTCCGACCCGGCGCCGCTGCAGTACATCGCGCCTTTCGGCGGCTGCGCCATGGGCGAGTACTTCATGTACACGGGCGAGGACGGGAAGCCGGCCTCGAAGGACAACCCCGGCCGCGCCGTCCTCTGCATCTACGACGACCTGTCCAAGCAGGCGGTAGCGTACCGGCAGATGTCGCTCACGCTGCGCCGCCCGCCGGGCCGCGAGGCGTACCCCGGCGACGTCTTCTACCTGCACAGCCGGCTGCTCGAGCGCGCGTGCAAGCTGAACGACGAGCTCGGCGCCGGCTCGCTGACCGCGCTGCCGGTCATCGAGACGCAGGCAGGCGACGTGTCGGCGTACATCCCGACCAACGTCATCTCGATCACCGACGGCCAGATCTTCCTGCAGTCCGACCTCTTCTATCAGGGCGTCCGGCCGGCCATCAACGTCGGCATCTCGGTGTCCCGCGTCGGCGGCGCCGCGCAGATCAAGGCGATGAAGCAGGTCGCCGGCAGCCTGCGCCTCGACCTCGCGAGCTATCGCTCGCTCGCCGCGTTCGCGCAGTTCGGCTCGGACCTCGACAAGGCGACGCAGCAGCAGCTGGCGCGAGGCGGGCGCCTCGTCGAGCTGCTGAAGCAGGGCCGCTACGTGCCGATGCCGGTCGAGAAGCAGGTCATGGCGATCTTCGCGGGCGTCAACGGCCACCTCGACGAGGTCGCCGTCGAAGAGGTGCTGCGGTTCCGCGACGAGTTCCTCGAGTTCGTCGAGAGCGCGCGTCCCGAGATCGGCAAGGCGATCCTGTCCGAGAAGGTCATCAGCGACGACACGAAGGCGAAGCTCACGGCCGCCCTCGAGGAGTTCGGCCGCAACTTCGTGGCCGCTTAGCGGGAGACTGACGTGCCCCCTTACAGGATTCCACCGGCATTCGGTCGGAGCTGCGCGCGCCTGGCGTCGTTGCTCCTCCCTCACGTACCTTCAGGTACGCTCGGTCGTCGCGCCTTCCCAGGCGCGCGCAGCACCGCCCTCGGTGCTCAGCGCAATCCTGGAAGGAGGCACTGATGCCGAACCTTCGCGACATCAAGAAGCGGATCGACAGCGTGCACTCCACGCAGCAGATCACGCGCACCATGGAGATGGTGGCGACCGCCAAGATCAAGAAGGCGCAGGAGCGCATCGAGTCGGCGCGCCCCTACGCGCTCGCGATGGTCGAGGTGCTCGGCAACGTCGCGCGGTACGTTTCCGGCGCGTCGCATCCGCTGCTCGAGACGCACCCCGAGCGCAAGCGCGCGCTCGTGATCGCCGTAACATCGGACCGCGGCCTGGCCGGCGCGTTCAACAGCAACATCCTGCGGCTGACCGAGGACATCATCCGGCGCGAGCGGGCCGGCGGCGTGGAGACGGACATCATCGCGGTCGGCAAGAAGGCGCTCGGCTACTTCCGCTACCGCGGCGTAGAGCCGGTGGCGGGCTACCGCGACATCTCGGACAAGCCCACGTTCGCGGACGCGAAGTCGATCGCCTCGCACGTGATCGGCGCGTACTCGGCCAGCGACCTGGACGTCGTCTACGTGGTCTTCAATCACTTCAAGAACGTGGCCGAGCAGAGGCCGGAGACGCACCAGCTGCTCCCCATAGAGCGCTCCGTCATCGAGTCGGCCGAGAAGGAGCTGCAGGTACGTCCCGAGTACCTCTTCCTGCCGTCGGCCGGCGCGGTGCTCGAGAGGCTTCTGCCGACGTACGTCGAGACGCTCATCTTCAGGGCGCTCATGGAGTCCGCGGCCGCCGAGCAGGGCGCTCGCAGGACCGCCATGAAGTCCGCCACGGACAACGCGACCGAGATGATCAACACGCTCACCCGCAGCTACAACCGCGCCCGCCAGGCAGCGATCACGAACGAGATCGCCGAGATCGTGGGCGGCGCCGCGGCCCTGGAGGAGGAGTGAGCATGGCAGACACCGAGAAGAAGGAAGCTCCTATGAACGTGGGACGAGTCGTTCGCGTCATCGGCCCGGTCATCGACGTCGAGTTCGACCCGGACAAGATGCCCGCGATCTACAACGCTCTTACGGTGGACGGCACCACCCCGATCGGCGAGATCCACCTCGTTGCCGAGGTCGAGCAGCACCTCGAGGGCAACATGGTGCGCGCCGTCGCCATGTCCTCCACCGACGGTCTGTCGCGCGGCATGGAGGCCGTCGACACGGGCGGCCCGATGAAGATGCCGGTCGGCCCGTCTACCCTCGGCCGTATCTTCAACGTGCTCGGCGAGCCCGTCGACGGCGGCGAGCCCGTCAAGGCGGAGGAGCACTACCCGATCCACCGGGAGGCGCCGGAGTACGAGGACCTCGAGTCCAAGACCGAGATCTTCGAGACCGGCATCAAGGTGGTCGACCTTCTCGAGCCGTATATCCGAGGCGGCAAGACCGGGCTGTTCGGCGGCGCGGGCGTCGGCAAGACCGTCATCATCATGGAGCTCATCAACAACCTCGCGCAGGCGCACGGCGGCACGTCCGTGTTCACCGGCGTGGGCGAGCGCACCCGTGAGGGCACGGACCTCTACAACGAGATGAAGGAGTCCGGCGTCATCAACAAGACCGTGCTCGTGTACGGTCAGATGAACGAGCCTCCGGGAGCGCGCCTGCGCGTGGGCCTCGCCGGCCTCACCGCGTGCGAGTACTTCCGCGATCAGGGCCAGGACGTCCTGCTGTTCATCGACAACATCTTCCGCTTCACCCAGGCGGGCTCCGAGGTGTCCGCACTCCTCGGCCGCATGCCGTCCGCCGTCGGTTACCAGCCCACGCTGGCCACGGAGATGGGCGAGCTGCAGGAGCGCATCACCTCCACGAAGCGCGGGTCGATCACGTCCGTCCAGGCGATCTACGTCCCCGCCGACGACCTCACCGACCCGGCGCCGGCCACGGCGTTCAGCCACCTCGACGCCACGACCGTCCTGTCCCGCGGCATCGCCGAGCTCGGCATCTACCCGGCCGTCGACCCGCTGGCCTCCACGTCGCGCGCTCTCGATCCCGGCGTCGTCGGCGAGGAGCACTACAACGTCGCGCGCGCCGTGCAGCAGGTGCTGCAACGCTACAAGGACCTGCAGGACATCATCGCGATCCTCGGCATGGACGAGCTCTCCGAGGAGGACAAGCTGGTCGTCACGCGCGCGCGCAAGATCCAGCAGTTCCTGTCGCAGCCGTTCCACGTGGCTGAGCAGTTCACGGGCATGAAGGGCAAGTACGTCAAGCTCGAGGACACCATCCGCGGCTTCTCCGAGATCGTCGAGGGCAAGCATGACGACGTGCCCGAGCAGGCGTTCCGCTACGTCGGCACGATCGAGGAGGCCCTCGAGGCCGCCGAGAAGCTCGCGGCGACGGCGTAGGGCGGAGAGATGGCCCGCACACTCCTCTGCGAGATCGTGACGCCCGAGCGGATCCTCTATCACAACGAGGCGCAGATGGTGGTCGCGCCCGCGGCGGACGGCGAGATAGGCATCCTGCCGTTGCACGCGCCGCTCGTCGCCCTGCTCAAGCCCGGGGAGATCCGAGTCCGGGTCGACGACAACGAGGTCGACTGGATCGCGACTTCGGGCGGCTACGTCCAGGTCCACGAGGACAAGGTGATCGTTCTCGCGGACCGCGCCGAGCTGGCGAGCAGGATCGACGTCGAGCGCGCCCGCGAGGCCAAGGCGGCGATCGAGCAGCGCATCCGCGAGCTGCCGGAGAAGGACGAGGCAGCGCTGGACGAGCTCAAGTGGTACGAGGTCCAGATCGCGGTTGCCGGCAAGGCCAGGTAGGTATCGCTTCCCTTTGAGAGGGCGGCCGAGGAGGACCTCGGCCGCCCTCATGACGCTCGTCTCCCGCGCGCCTGATCGCGTTGTTCGACGCGCGGGCGAAGTGCTAGTATCCGAACGCGCGACCCCCTTTACTCGTGGCCGGAGGACGCGCGCGTCTCCTCGTCCACCCATTCCGCTCTGCCCGTCTCGGAACGCCGATGCAGAAGGAACGTGACGAATGGCCTCAGCCGACAGCTCGAAGCGGAGCCTTGCAGACGGCATCCTCGGCGATCGCAGGAAGACGCTTCTGGTGCTCGGCCTGATCGTCGTCGCTTTCCTCCTCGCCGGCCTCGTCGCCGAGGGGGGGCAGGAGCTCAGCAGCGTCGGGGGCGGGGACAGCAAGTTCTACGAGATCATGGTCAAGCAGTGGCTGACCAAGGGCGTGTACGCGTACAAGAGGGACACGCCCAATGCGGTCGTGACGCCCGGCTACCCCGTCGTGCTCGCCGCCGTCTACAAGGCGACGGGCTACGCGGATCGGCCCGGTGGTCCCTACCGTCTCATCTTCTGGATCCAGCTGCTGTTCGCCGCCGGCTCGGTGGCGCTCACCTACTTCATCGGGGAGGAGCTCCTCGGCCGAGGACCGGGGCTGCTCGCCGCCGCTCTGATGGCGGCGTTCCCTCCGATGATCGGGAGTGCGACGGATATCCTGACGGAGCCTCTGGCGATGCTGCTGTTCCTCGGCTTCCTGTACGCGCAGCTGCGGGCGATGCGGCGCGGCGGCAGGTGGCTTTACGCGCTGGCGGGTGCCCTCGCTGCGTGGGTCGTCATGGTCCGGCCGTCGTTCCTGCCGCTCGCCGCGCTGCCGTTCGCGTACGAGCTTCTCCGACGCCCACGCCGATGGAAGACCATGATCGTGCCAGTCGCGCTGTTCGTCGCGGCGTTCGCCGTCGTCGTGTCTCCGTGGGTGGCGCGAAACGCGATCTCGCTGCACCGCCCGATGCTGCTCCCCAACGGCCGCGGCGATCCCGTGCTCGCGGGCGTCGACCCGTACCATTGGGAGCTCGGGCCCGCCTACCGGTACAGCGGCCCGAGCTACCAGGCGTACATGGCCGCGCACAAGTCCGGCAAGCCGGTCCCGCCCGAGTACGACATGCAGAAGGAGCAGTACGCCTACCGGGTCATGGGGACCATGCTCCGCCATCAACCGACCCGCCTGATCGCGTGGATGACGATCGGCAAGTTCGGCGCGATGTATGGGAGGACCTGGGAAGGCGGCATGAGGAACGTGCTGACGCTGACGTGGGGCGTGCAGGGCGTCCTCGTCGTCTTCGGGTTCTCGGGCGTGCTGCTCGCGTTCCGCGACGAGCGGCTGCGCCTCCCGGCGCTGCTCGTCGTCGTCGGCACAGTCGCGCTCCTGCCGTTCGTCCCCGAGCCGCGGTTCGTCTTCGGCTTCTTCCCGCTGCTCGCCGTGCTCGCGGCCGGGGCGCTGCAGAGGACGTTCGGCCGGCACGAGGCGCAGGTCGCAAGTGCCGTCTGACGGCACGTCCACGGATCGGCTCGGCGGTTTGCCGCCCGCTCCCCCCTCCGATACGCTTGAAGGCGCGAAGGACACACGGGCGAGGGGTACTGTAGGCGCATGTCTTCCATAGTCGTCGTCGGCGGCCGTCGGCTTACCGGTGAGGTCCGGGTCGGCGGCGCCAAGAACTCCGCTTTGAAGCTCATGGCCGCCGCGCTGCTCGCGCCCGGCGCGTCCACGCTCACCAACGTCCCGGCGATCGCCGACGTCGACGTCATGCACGAGCTGCTCGCCGGCCTCGGCGCCGGCGCGGTGCGCTCGGACCACGCGCTGACGATCGACGCATCGTCGCTGACGTCGCACGAGGCGCCGTACGAGATGGTTGCGCGTATGCGCGCGTCCACGAGCGTGCTCGGCTCGCTGGTGGCGCGCCTCGGGCGCGCGCGCGTCGCGCTGCCCGGCGGCTGCAACATCGGCTCGCGCAAGATCGACATGCACATCGAGGGGCTGCGCGCGCTCGGCGTCCACGTCGACGTCGCGCACGGCTACATCGAGGCCGTGGCGCCCGACGGGCTCACCGGGACGGTCGTGCCGCTCGACTTCCCCAGCGTGGGCGCGACGGAGAACCTGCTCATGGCGGGCGCGCTCGCGCGGGGACGAACCGTGATCGAGAACGCGGCGCGCGAGCCGGAGATCCGCGACCTGATCGCGTTCCTCGAGACGATGGGCGCGCGCATCGAGGGCGCCGGTACCTCGACAGTGACGATCGACGGCGTCGAGAGCCTCCACGCGTGCGAGCACGAGGTCGTCGGCGATCGCATCGAAGCCGGGACCTACGTCGTCGCGGGTGCGCTCGGGAAGGGGCCGGTCACCGTCCGCGGCTTCGACCCGGAGCACCTCGACATCGTGCTGGCGAAGCTCGCCGCGGCGGGGGTGGACGTCGATCGCGCGAAGGACGGCGTCACGATCTCGCGCTCGGGCCCGGTCCAACCGGTCGACGTCGCGACGCTGCCGTATCCCGGCTTCCCGACGGACATGCAGGCCCAGTTCATGACTCTCATGGCCGTCGCGGACGGCAGCTCGGTGATCACCGAGAACGTCTTCGAGAATCGCTTCATGTTCGCGGACGAGCTCTCGCGCATGGGGGCGGACATCCGTATCGACGGGCATCACGCACTCGTCCGCGGGGTGCCGCAGCTGTCCGCGGCGCCGGTCCGCTGCACCGACCTCCGGGGCGGCGCCGCGCTCGTGCTCGCGGGGCTCGTCGCCGACGGCACGACGGCGGTGACCGACGTGCATCACATCGAGCGCGGCTACGAAGGCTTCGTGCAGAAGCTCGCGTCGCTCGGGGCCGAGATCCGGACCGAGGCGGCGCCCGGCGCCGAAGAGTAGGAGGAAGGCGTGCTCGACCGAGAGGCGGTCAAGGAGATCCTGCCGCACCGCGAGCCGTTCCTGTTGGTCGATCGCGTGCTCGAGCTCGAGCCCGGCGTGCGCGCGGTCGGCGAGCTCGACGTGCGCGAGGACGCGTTCTGGGTGCCGGGACACTTTCCCGGCGAGCCGATCATGCCCGGCGTGCTCGTCGTCGAGGCGATGGCGCAGACCGGCGCGCTGGCGCTGCTGTCCGTGCCCGAGAACCGCGGGAAGATCGCTCTGTTCGGCGGAATCGACAAGCTGCGCTTCAAGTGGCGGGTGGAGCCGGGCGACACGCTGAGGATGGAATGCGAGATATCGCGACAGCGCGGGCCGCTCGGGTTCGGCCAGGCCAGGGCGTTCGTCGGAGAGCGGCTGGCGTGCTCCGGCGAGCTGATGTTTGCGATAAGATAGCGGGGTCTTCCCGAGCACACCCAGGCGCTGCGGCGCGCCGTCGGAGCGCTATCACGAGCTACGAAGGGAACCCGTTCGACATGAGTCTCGAAGATCGTCTTGCAAGCGGCGAAGCCGTCTTCGGAGTGGTGGGCCTCGGATACGTCGGCCTTCCGCTGGCCGTCGAGATGGCGAAGGCCGGCCACCGCGTCGTCGGGTTCGAGGTCTCGGCGGACAAGGTGGCGAAGGTGAACGCGGGGGAGAGCTACATCGGCGACGTGCCGACCAGCGAGCTCGCGCCGCTGGTCGAACAGGGCCTGATCCTCGCTACGACTGACTTCTCGCAGGCCGGCGGGACCGACGCCGTCGCGATCTGCGTCCCCACCCCGCTCGACAGCATGAAGGAGCCGGACACCAGCTACATGGAGGCCGCCGCGAGGGAGGTCGCTCCTCACCTCCGTCCGGGGATGCTGGTGACCCTCGAGTCGACCACCTACCCCGGCACGACCGAGGAGGTCATCCAGCCGATCCTCGAGTCGGGCGGCCTCGTCGTCGGGCGCGATATCTACCTGGCGTTCAGCCCCGAGCGCGTGGATCCCGGCAACCCGCGGTACCAGACGAAGAACACCCCGAAGGTCGTCGGCGGAGTCACTGACCGCTGCACCCAGATCGCCGCAGCAATGTACTCGCGTTTCATCGACACCGTGGTCCCGGTCAGCACCACTCGGGCGGCCGAGATGACCAAGCTGCTCGAGAACATCTTCCGCTGCGTGAACATCGCGCTCATGAACGAGCTGCTCCAGGTCTCCGAGCGCATGGGCATCGACATCTGGGAGGTCGTCGACGCCGCGAAGACGAAGCCGTTCGGGTTCATGCCGTTCTACCCCGGCCCGGGTCTCGGCGGGCACTGCATCCCGATCGACCCGTTCTACCTGTCGTGGAAGGCTCGCGAGTACGACTTCCACACGGAGTTCATCGAGCTCGCCGGGAAGACGAACGAGGACATGCCGTACTACGTCGTGAAGCGGCTGATGGAGGCGCTCAACCACGCGCAGAAGCCGCTCGCCGGCAGCAAGATCCTCGTCCTCGGGGTGGCGTACAAGGCCGACATCGACGACATCCGCGAGTCGCCGGCCATCAAGGTGACGCGACTGCTGGCCGAGAAGTCCGCGGACGTCTGCTACCACGATCCGTACGTCTCGACGTTCGCGGTCGGTGACGCCGAGCTTGCGAGCGAGCCCCTGACGGCCGAGCTGCTGTCCTCGGCCGACGCGGTCGTCGTACTCACCGACCACAAGAAGGTAGACTACGACTTCGTCGCGGAGCACGCGAAGCTCGTGCTGGACACGCGGAACGCGATGAAGGACTTCCGCTCCTCTGCCAACGTGATCCGGCTGTAGGGCGGTGGCGATGGACGGGGCCCTTCGCGTGGGAGTCGCGGGCTACGGCTACTGGGGTCCCAACCTCGTGCGTAACCTCGCCCGTGCGAAAGGCGTGGAT
The DNA here is from genome assembly GCA_021811025.1 of Actinomycetes bacterium. Classification (GTDB taxonomy): domain Bacteria; phylum Actinomycetota; class Coriobacteriia; order Anaerosomatales; family JAJZPX01; genus JAJZPX01. Next base: position 6,318 of record JAJZPX010000008.1, on the reverse strand, counting down.
CTCGCGGCGGTGTGCGAGATCGGTGAGGCGAACTCGAGCCGCCTGGCGTCGGCGTTCCCCTCCATCCCGTCGACCCGCGACTTCGCCGAGCTGCTGGCCGCGTACGATCTCGACGCCGTGGTCATCGCCACGTCCGCTCCGACGCATCACGCGCTCGCCCGAGCGGCGATCGAGGCGGGTAAGCACACGTTCGTGGAGAAGCCGCTCGCGCTCACCTCGGCCGACGCCGAGGACCTCGTCCGGCTCGCGGACGAGCGGGGACGCGTGCTGATGGTCGGACACCTGATGGAGTATCACACCGCCGTCAACTGGGTCCGCGACTACATCGCCTCGGGAGAGCTCGGCGACGTGCTCTATCTGTACGCGCAACGCCTCAACCTCGGCAAGGTGCGTGTCGAGGAGAACGCCTTCTGGTCGCTCGCGCCACACGATGTGTCGGTAGTGCTGTACCTGCTCGGCGAGACGCCGGACTACGTCTCCGCGACTGGTGCGGCGTACCTGCGCGGCGGCGTGCACGACACGGTCTTCGCGAACCTGCACTTCCCGTCGGGCCGCATGGCGAACATCCACGTGAGCTGGCTCGATCCCCACAAGGTCCGCAAGTTCACGATCGTCGGGACGCGCAAGATGCTCGTCTTCGACGACATGCAGGCCACCGAGAAGATATGGATCTACGACAAGGGCGTCGAGCCGGCCGAGGCGATGGCGTACGGCGAGGACCTCACGCTGCGCTTCGGGCCGATCACGGTGCCGTACGTGGCGCTGTCCGAGCCGCTCGCGCTCGAGGTCGGGCACTTCGTCGAGTCGTGCCGAGCGGGGACGGCCCCTCGCAGCGACGGCCGCGACGGGCTGCGCGTCGTGCGCGTGCTCGAGGCCGTCGACGAGTCGATGGCCGCGGGCGGCGCCCCGGTGCGGACGAACCTGGAGGTGTGACGGATGTGTGACTCCATCGCTCCCGGGGTCGAGATAGGCGAGGGCTTCAGCCACGGGCTCGGCATCGTCGTCGAGGACGACGTGCGGATCGGGGCGAACGTCACTCTCGGCAATCACGTCACCATATGCTGCGGCACGCGGCTGGGCGACGGCGTGACGGTGGCCGACTTCGCCGTCCTCGGCCGCAAGCCGAGGCTCGCGAAGAGCTCGACCGCCGCCGCGACCGTCGACATGCCGGGCCTCGTGGTCGGCGACGAGTGCGCGATCGGAAGCCACACGGTGCTGATGAGCGGGACGATCCTCGGGGCGCGCACGATCGTGGGCGACAACGCGGGCGTTCGCGAGCGCTGCCGGATCGGCGAGGACGTCGTCGTGGGGCGCTCGGTGACCGTCGAGAACGACACGGTCGTTGGGGACCGGGTGAAGATCCAGTCCGGGGCGTACGTAACCGCCTACGTAGTCATCGAGGACGACGTCTTCATCGCGCCGATGGTCGTCACGACCAACGACAACTTCATGGGCCGCACGCAGGAGCGCTTCAAGCACCTGCGTGGGGCGACGATCCGCAGGGGCGCTCGCGTGGGTGGCGGCGTGCACGTCCTGCCGGGCATCGAGATAGGCGAGGAAGCCTTCGTCGCGACGGGGGCGGTCGTCACCCGGGACGTTCCCGCGCGCACCCTCGTCATGGGCGTGCCCGCGAGGCCCGTCCGCGAGGTTCCGGCCGAGGAACTGCTCGAGAACCAGTAGGCCTCCCGCAACGACTAGAAGGAGGAGTCCGTGCCGATCCCTCTGCTCGATCTGAAGGCCCAATACCTCTCGCTGAAGGACGAGCTCGACGCGGTGTGGGCCGACGTGATGACGAACGCCGCCTTCATCGCCGGGCCGAGGGTCGCGGAGCTCGAGAGGGCCGTCGCCGGCTATTGCGGGACCGAGCACGCGGTTGCCTGCGCCAACGGGACGGACGGGCTGTTCCTCATCCTGGCCGCGATGGGGATCGGCAAGGGCGACGAGGTCATCACGACGCCGTTCACCTTCTTCGCCACCGCCGAGGCGATCTGCCACGTCGGCGCGACGCCCGTCTTCGTCGACATCGAGCCCGGCACCTACAACATCGACGTCACGAAGATCGAGGCCGCCGTGACCGAGCGCACGAAGGCGATAATGCCCGTGCACATCTTCGGGCAGTGCGTCGACATGGACGCGGTGAGCGTCATCGCCGCGAGGCACGGCCTTCGAGTGATCGAGGACGCCTGCCAGGCGATCGGTGCGACGTACGGGGGCAGGAAGGCCGGCTCGATGGGCGACGCCGCGGCGTTCAGCTTCTTCCCGAGCAAGAACCTCGGCGCGGCCGGAGACGGCGGGATCATCACCACCGACGACGGCGATCTCGCCGCGCGTTGCCGGAAGCTGGCGAACCACGGCACTTCCCGGAAGTACTTCCACGACGCGCTCGGGGTGAACTCCCGCCTCGACGCGCTGCAGGCCGGCATCCTGATGGCGAAGCTTCCGCATCTCGAGGAGTGGAACGAGCAGCGCAGGGCCGCGGCCGCCGTCTACGACGGGTTGCTGCAGGACACCGGGCTCGAACTGCCCGTCGTGGCGGCGCACGGCGTGCCCGTCTACCACCTCTACGTCGTGAAGTCCCCTTCGGCCGACGTCGCAGCTCGGGTGATGGGGGCGCTGACGGACGCGGGGATAGGCACGGCGCTCTACTACCCGCTGGCGCTGCACGAGCAGGAGGCCTTCCGCACGAGAGAGGACTTCTCGGCCCCCTCGCTGCCCGTCGCCGAGAGCTGTGACGGGCGGACGTTCGCGCTCCCGGCGTTCCCCGGCATCACCTCCGAGCAGCAGCGAGAGGTCGCGCGCGTCGTCAGCGAGTCCCTCGCCTGATGCGTGCCGGCGAGCCCGCCGGGGGTCACGGTTCGGCAAACGACTTCGGGGCCCGTGTGACCGCCTAGGTCGCATTGGTATGATTACGCGGGTACCTTCGACCGTGACGCGCATCGCGTGTCACGCGTTTCAGGGCCTCGAGCAGGAGAGGTTCATGGGGAAGCACTCATCGGCGCGATGGGCGAAGGGTCCGCGCGAGATAGACAGGCTCGAGCCTGCGACCACGTCGCGCGAGACCGTTCGCGAGGCCGCGCGGCGGCAGCGCGAGGTGCGGCGCAGCCCGGCGGAGATGGCGCGACGGCGGCAGCGCACGAAGCGCGTCATGTCGGGCTGCCTCATCGTCTTCGGTCTGCTCGTCCTGATCGCGGCCCTCGTCGCGTTCGCGTGGTATCAGAGCGTCAAGGACCGCATGCACAACGAGGGCGAGAAGAAGAACCCGGGGCTCGCCGAGATGCTGAAGAAGGAGGCTCCGCGTCCCCCCGGCGATCCCTTCTACATGGTGATAATCGGCGAGGACAAGCGCCCCGAGGAGCTGCGCGCGAGGTCGGACACGCTCATGGTGGCCTACGTGGATCCGCCGCGCAAGCGGGTCAGCGTCCTGTCGATACCCCGGGACACTCGCGTCGACATCTCCGGGCACGGCAAGGAGAAGATCAACTCGGCGATGCAGCTCGGAGGCGCCAGCCTGGTGACCCAAACCGTGAGGGAGTTCACGGGGCTGCCCATCAGCCATTACATGGAGGTCGACTTCAAGGGGTTCAAGGATCTCGTCAACGCGATCGGCGGCGTCACGGTGGACGTGCCGGAGAAGATCACGGACAGCAAGGCGGCGGACCACGACTGGCGCGCGCGCGTGGTCAACAAGGGCGTGCAGAAGCTGGACGGCGCGCACGCGCTGACGTTCGTGCGCTCCCGTCAGTTCGCGGACGGGGACTTCACGCGGATCAAGGACCAGCAGATCTTCCTGAAGGCCCTGGCGAAGCAGACCTTCACGGCCGGGAACATCGTGAACGCGCCGAAGATCGTTGACGCGATCGTCAACAACGTGACGACGGACCTGTCGGTGCCGCAGCTGCTCAACCTCGCGGGGGACTTCAAGGGGATGCCCGACGGCAACGTCTCGACGGCGATGGCGCCCGGTGAGGCGAAGTACATCGGCGGCATCAGCTACGTGATCCCCGACGAGGCCGGGCTCGCCGAGCTCGTGGGCAGGATGGAGAGCGGCGAGTCGCTGGAGGCGACCGCGAGCGCCGGTACGGCGCCCACCGTCTCGGCGAGCTCGGTGAGCGTGAGCGTGAGGAACGGCGCCGGCCAGGCGGGGCTGGCGAAGGAGGTCGCCTCGCTCCTCGAGAAGGACAGGTTCAAGATCGCCGAGGTGGGCGACACGGCCCGACCCGTCTACGACCACACCCTCGTCGTGTTCAAGACGAACGACGCGAAGGCGCGGCTAGTGTTCGAGACGCTGGGGATCGGGACGGTGGTCAAGAGCTCGAGCCTCTATCAATTCGACACCGACATCCTCGTCATTGTGGGCAAGGACTGGCGCAAGCAGTTCCCGAAGGCGAGGACTTGACGCGGGCTCGCTCTCGTCCGAGGCTGAGAGCGCGGCGATGCTCGTTCATCGGTTCGTGCGGGTGTCGGACGGCACCTTCCTGTACGCTGCAGAGGTACCACCGGCAACCGGAAGGTGAGTTCGTTCATGCCTCGCTCGGTGAGCGCGGCGCTGTGCGTTCTGCTCGCAGCCGTCGCGCTCGTCCTCTTCCCGCCGCCTGCGCGCAGGGCAGCCGCGGCAACGTCCACGCTCAAGGTCGGAGTCGTCTACTCGGATATCTCCGTGAACGAGTACTGGAACTCGCACCAGTACTGGGGAGGGCCGTACGACATCTCGACCTACCAGCGACGCGTCGCTTCGACGCTCGAGGCGCTGAGGGCCGAGCCGGGCATCAGCGCGGAGCAGGTGTCCGACGACGACCTGCGCGACATCGCCCGCCTGCGGCAGTTCGACGCGATCGTGCTGCCGCGGATGACGGCGTCCGACACAGCCCAGCGCACCACCCTGCGCCAGTACGTGGCCGAGGGCGGCGGGCTGGTAACGATGTTCAGCCCTTCCCGTTTCGACTACCGTCCGGGCACGAGCAGCCCGTACACCGCGAGCCCCCAGTCGTACGGGACTCCGTACTGGCCCATCAACTTCTACTGGGGCTTCTCCGGGTCGAGCTACCTCTCCCAGTCGTTCGAGTGGGGTGAGCTGTCGGAGCTCGTCGGGATGAAGTTCTGCAACGATCCTCTCTTCTCAGGCGGCTATCAGCTGGTGAGCACGGGGTCGTCGCATCCGATACTCCAGATGACGGCGGCCGATCTCGGAGCGAACGCCATCTCGTTCACGGACCCGAACGCGCAGTACAACGAGACCGTTTTCCCGCCCTCGGCGAAGTCGCTCGCGACGCCGCTGCTCAACTACAGCGGCGAGACGATCTTCGAGAAGGGCGGGCTGGAGGACCACAGCTGGAGCGGCACGCCGAGCCACATGGCCGCCTGGGCCGCGCCCTACTACTACGGCAGGATGGTGTCGTACGGCTTCCAGCTCTACGACCTCCTCCGCCAGCGTGCCGCGGCCCGGGTGCTCGTCAACTCGGTCAAGTGGGCGGGAACGCGCGACTGGTACGGCTCCATCTACAAGACGCCGAACGCCAGCATCAGCGCGTGGTACACCGGTGGCCGGATCTGGGCGAGGGCCGGCGTGAGGAACGACGGCAACATCCAGGTCCGCGGCCAGCTGAAGGTCGAGTTCTTCGCTCCGGGGGCCTCGAAGAGCTTCGCGTCCTGCTACGTCAAGGATCCCGCCGGCTGGATCCCGTTGGGGCCCTTGGAGCAGTATTCGGACGTGGCCGGCACGAAGCCGAGCGTTTCTCCGGCGCGCGGCCGCTGGATCGTCCGCGCCAGCTACCGCTACCACGACTTCTTCCGGGGCGGGTGGGTCGTCGTCTCGCGCGACGGTTACCTGGACGGGACGGGCAGCGGGATGACGTGGCGCGGGACGAGCGGGCTTGCGGTCCCCGCCTCGTCGCTGCCGGCACCGGCTGGGTCCTCGCAGCTGGCGGGGGCCGACCGCTACGCGACGTCCGCCGCGATCTCACAGGCGGGCTGGCCGAGCATCGACGCGACCTCGAACGCGGTCATCCTCGCGTCCGGGAGGAGCTACGCCGACGCGCTCGCCGCGGCGCCGCTCGCGGGCAAGCTGCACGCCCCCATCCTGCTGACGCCGCCCGACACGCTCGCCGGCTCCGTGGCGGCGGAGCTCAGGCGGCTGTACGCGTCGGCGCCTGCGAGCGAACATGCCAGGCTGTACGTCGTGAGCGGCCTTCGCCCGTCCGTCGTGAGCGCCGCCGCCGCGGCGATGGCCTCGGGCGGGGCCGGGCGCCGCGTCGACGTGTCGCGGCTCGACGGCGCGGACCGCTTCGCCACCGCTCGGAACATCGCCGTGACAGCAGGATG
>JAJZPX010000288.1 GCA_021811025.1 Actinomycetes bacterium | reverse complement strand
GTTCTACTAGTAGTGGCGCCTCTCCTCGACCGAGTCTTCGGCCAGCGTGATCCCGAGATCGCCGAGGACCTTCGAGACCGCCTTCTCGCCGCTCTCGATGCAGTTCGGCACGCCGACGCCCCGGTAGCTGCCGCCCCCGATCCCGAGCCCCGGCGCGGAAGCCACGCGCTCTTCGATCAGCCCGACTCGGCCGAGGTGCCCCAGCGTGTACTGCGGCATCCCGTTCGTCCAGCGGTAGACCCGCTTCCAGACGGGCCGCACGTTCAGCCCGAGGATCTCGCGAAACTCGCGCTCGACGATCTCGCCGAGCTCCTCGTCCGTCTTCTCCATGACCTGCTGGTTGCGCGGCCCGCCGACGAACCCGCGCATCAGCGTCTTGCCGGCCGGAGCGCGCCCCGGCCATTTCGTCGAGCTGTACGTGCACGCCATCAGCCGGCGCCGCTCCACCATCGGGCAAAGCACGCCGAACGCGTTCAGGTCGAACCCGAGGTCGGTGGTGTCGAACGCCATCGAGACCGTGGCGGAGCTGCTGTGCGAGATCTCGCCTAGCGCCCCTGCCACCTCGTCGTCCACGCCCCTCATCAGGGCGGACGCGGCCCAGCCTTCCGTCGCGATGACGACGCCGTCGGCCTCGAGGACCTCGCCGTCGTCGAGCACGACGCGCCACCTGCCGTCCCCGCGCTCGAGCCTCGACACGCCCGTGCCCGTGCGCAGCCGCTCCCGACCGGCCGCCGCGGCCATCGCGTCGGTCAGCTCCTGCATGCCGCCGGTGAAGCTCGTGAAGAACGTGCGCGGCTTGTCGCCCGGCTTCGGCGGGTACTTCTTGCGCATCGCGGCGACCTTCTTGCGGGCGTCGACGAACCCGCCGATCATGCTCCCGAACTTCTGCTCCATCTCGAGCAGGCGCGGGTACGTAGCCGCAAGCGACATATGCGCCGGGTCGGACGCGTGCACGCCGCCGACGAGCGGCTCCGCGAGGTGATCGAGGATGTCGCGGCCCATGCGCCGGACCACGAAGCTCTCGAGCGTCTCGTCGTGGTCCTTCGCGGTCTCGCCGTCGGCCCAGCGCTCCTTGCGAGGGACGAACAGGTCCATGCCCGCGCGGAGCTTGCCGGCGAAGGTGAACAGGCCGGTCGTGGCGAACGGCCAGAACTTGGTGGGCGCGAACATCATCACGCCGTCCGGCATCTTGTGAAGCTTGCCGCGCGAGAGTATCCACGTCCCCTTGCGCGCCTCGTCCGTCGGCAGCTTGTCGTCCTCGATCCCGGTCAGCTTCGCGATGCGGTGGACCGCCGGCTTCTCCGTGAGGAAGCAGTCCGGCCCTCCGTCCACGACGAAACCGTCCTCCGTGGTTTCGCTCGCGATCTTCCCGCCGAGACGGCCGTCCTTCTCCAGCAGCGTGAACGACACCTCGTGGCCCTCTTCGGCCGCCCGCCTCAGCTTGTACGCTGCGGACAGGCCGGTGGCCCCGCCGCCGATGACGACGATCTCTCTCAACGCTTGCCCTCCGTCAGGCGAGGAGGGGCTCGACGACGCTGGCGAGCGCCTCCACGGTCAGTTCGCTGTCGTTCGGCGCTTCGGCGCGCCGGAAGTCCATGTCCAGGTCGTACGCGAGCCCCGCGGCCTCCACGTCGAGGTCGTACAGCGTCTCCATGTGATCGGTGGCGAAGCCGATAGGCGAGAACACCACTGCATCGAAGCCCGCGGCCGCCATCTCGCGGACCACGTCCGTAACGTCCGGCCCCAGCCAGCGCCCGGATCGCTGCCCCTTGCTCTGATACGCGAGCAGCCACGGCAGCGCGCCCTCCCCGCTCCCGTACGCGTCCACGCGCGGCAGCCAGCGCTGCCCTCCAACCGCGGCGGGAGGCGCCAGCCCGGCATCGCGAGCGACGTGAGCCGCGGCCTCGCGCAGCTCCTCCACGTACGGGTCGCCTCCGAGCTCGGCGACGGGGAGGCTGTGCGCTGTGAAGATCACTCCCTTGCGGCGACCCTCGACCTCCGTGACCGCTCCCTGGAGCGCATCGGTGAGCGCCGTGAGGAACGTCGGAGCGGTCCGGATCGACGGGGCATCGGCGATCGTGAGGTCGGGATGTCCTGCCGCCGCCCTCGCCACCGCCGTCCGGTAGGCCCCCGAGCTGTGCGACGACTCGAACGGCGAGAGGCTCACCGTCACGACACGGCCGACGCCGGCAGCAGCGAGCTCGTCGATCCCCTCCGCCATGAACGGGTGCCAGTAGCGCATGCCGACCTTCACGGGGACTTCGTGCGCGTCGGCCGCGAGCTTCTCTCCGAGCTTCTGCGCTATGGAGGTCGCTATGTCCGGCAGCGGCGACGATCCGCCGATCGTGAGATAGCGCAACCGTACGCGCTCGAGCACCTCGGGACCCGGCTCGCGCCCCATCAGGTTCGCGCAGAACTCCGGGACGTCGTCCAGCGATCTCGGCCCGCCGAAGCCCATGACAAGGACGCCGTCACTCATCTGCCCGCCCCCGATCGGATCCGTTCCGAGTGCTCGTGGACGAGGTCCACGAGCGCCTTCGCGTGCGCCGGGTCCGTGTCCTTGTGGATGCCGTGCCCGAGGTTGAAGACGTGCCCCGGGCGGGTCCCGACGCGCTCGAGGATGTCGACCACTTTCTCCTCGATCACCTCGACCGGCGCGAACAGCGTCATCGGATCGAGGTTGCCCTGGAACGCGAAGCCCGAGTCGAGCATGCGGATCGCCCGGTCGATCTGGATCCGCCAGTCGAGCCCGATCACGTCGCCGCCGGCCCTCGCGACCAGGTCCAGCATCCCCGAGGTGTTGTTCGAGAAGTTGATGATGGGGACGCCGGTACCGGAGATCTCGGCGATGAGGCGCTGTGTGTGAGGGAGGACGGAGCGCTCGTAGTCCGACGGCGAGAGGAAGCCGACCCAGCTGTCGAACACCTGGAGCGCCTGTGCCCCAGCCTCGACCTGCGCTTTCAGGTACGCGACCACGGTGTCCGTCGTCACCCGCATGAGCGCGTCCCATGCATCGGGATCCTCCCACATGAGGCGCTTGCAGAGGATGTAGGCCTTCGTCGAGCCGCCCTC
>JAJZPX010000287.1 GCA_021811025.1 Actinomycetes bacterium | reverse complement strand
CTGATACGGACGGTACTGGGCACGGATCCAAGACCCGTAGTTCGGGTCGTGCGTAGCGTCGACGTTGTAGTAGCGCTCGCATCCCAGCAGCGCCCTGACCGATGTGATTCCGGTATTGTAGAACCAGAATTCGTGATAGAAGGTTCCGTTCGACGGCCGGTAGAGCCGCACCTCCCATGTGCTGTCAGTGCTGCTGTTGCGGCGGCGCATCAGCTCGAACCCCGGCCACTCGCCCTGAGTGAAGGTGATCAAGGGCAGGTCCGTGCCGTCGAACCACAGCTCTCCCTCACCGGCGGGCGTCCTCCAGTGGACAAACGCCATCGGGTTGTAGCTCACGTAGTTCGCATAGAACCACCCGAACTCCAGGTAGTAGCGGGTGTCCGTCGTCGCGTACACCGAGTTCACCCAATCTGACACGCGGGAAGGCTTCACGAAGATGTGCTGCTGTGCGAAAACGCCGGGGGGAATCGGGCCAACGCCCCTGTCCGCGTTCTGATGAAGCCTGAACCGAGCGAGACGGGGCCCAAGCCCTTGCGCGGAACCTGAGCGCGCGATTGGCCCGACGCCGGGAACGGGGCCGATGAACATCAGCACCGCGGCGGCGCCGGTTGAGGTCCTCAAGGGATGCTGGTGACGAGCTACCTGACTTGGGCAACACGCCGGAAGAAGCGCGTCGCGGCGCCCTCCCCGTTATTTCACGAACTTGATCATCGAGAAGCCGCCCTCGTTGCGCTTCAGGCAGCTGTCGTGGGCGGCGAAGCAAACGCCCATCGAGTAGTGAGTGTTGCCGCACTTCGCGCAGACGCCGACTCCGCAGAACTTGCATATGCCGAGATGATGCGAGGTCTCGGCACCGCAATACAGGCACATTCGCTTGACGTCCTCGTTTGCCACCCATCCCCCACACTGAGTGCTTGCGAGCACGGGACCGGAGGCCGGCCGGCCACGCTCTTCAGGCGAGGCTTCGGCCTATCGACCTCGCCACCGGTTCGAGTTCGACAACAAGCTTACGTAATCCTGCAAGATCGAGCTGCTGCGGGCCGTCCGAGAGCGCCTTTCGCGGGTTCGGGTGCGCCTCGACCATGATCCCGTCGGCACCGGCGGCGACGGCCGCGCGAGAGAGAGCCGGCACGAGGTCAACGTGGCCGGCCGGATGCGACACGTCGACCACCACGGGCATATAGCTCAGCTTCTTGACCACGGGGACGGCCGAGATGTCGAGCGTGAAGCGCGTCGCCGTCTCGAACGTGCGGATACCGCGCTCGCACAGGATGACGTTCGGGTTGCCGGGCATCGTGAGGTACTCCGAGGCCGCGAGCCACTCCTCTATCGTCGCCGACATCCCGCGCTTGAAGAGGACCGGCTTGTGCGAGTCGGCCGTCACGGCGCCCAGCTTCTTCAGCAGGCTGAAGTTCGCCATGTTGCGGGTGCCGACCTGCAGGATGTCGGCGTAGGAGTCGACCAGCTCGGCGTGCGCGGAGTCCACCACCTCCGTGCACGTGAGCAGTCCGTACCGCTCGCCCGCCTCGGCGAGCAGCTTGAGACCCTCCTCCTCGAGCCCCTGGAAGCTGTACGGCGAGGTGCGCGGCTTGTACGCCCCTCCGCGCAGAACCCGGATCCCGGCCTCCGCGCACACCGCGGCGACCTCCATGATCTGCTCCCGGCTCTCGATCGAGCAGGGCCCCGCGATGATTGTGACGCGACCGTCTCGCTCCACGGCGCCGGCTGCACGCGCGTCTCCGACGGTCACGCCTACAGCTCCTTCATCACGTGGAGCACAGCCTCGTAGATCTCGCGCAGGTTGTCGTCGTACAGCGGCCCCGCGTTGCACGACGACAGGTGCTCGAATATCTCCTCCTCGCGCTTCGGGTCGTACAGCGCCATGCGCACCCTCGGCTTCAGCTCCCGGATGTCGAGCGCGAGCTGGGCGCGCTCGTTCAGCAGCTTCACGACCTCGCAGTCGACCTCGTCGATCCGGCGCCGCAGCTCGCCGATCCTCGCGGTGACCTCGTCCGCCTCGCCCATCCTCCACGCCCCTCGCTTCGTGCCCGTCACTCCCATTCGATCGTGCCGGGCGGCTTGCTCGTGATGTCGTAGGCCACACGGTTGACCCCGTCGACCTCGTTGATGATGCGGGTGGACATGTGCGCGAGCAGGTCGTGCGGGAGACGCGCCCAGTCGGCGGTCATGGCGTCGGCCGAGGAGACCGCGCGGATGATGATGGGGTGCGCGTACGTGCGCTCGTCGCCCATCACGCCGACGGAGCGGATGTCCGGCAGCACCGCGAAGTACTGCCAGACCTGATGGCCCTCGTCCCAGCGGCCGATCTCCTCACGCACGATCGCGTCCGCCTTGCGCAGGATCTCGAGCTTCTCGGCCGTCACCTCGCCGATGATGCGAACGGCGAGCCCGGGACCGGGGAACGGCTGGCGGTGCACGATGTGGTCGGGCAGCCCGAGCTCCGCGCCCACCGCCCGCACCTCGTCCTTGAAGAGGCGGCGCAGCGGCTCGATGAGCTCGAAGTGCACGCCTTCGGGGAACGGGACGAGGTTGTGGTGCGACTTGATCTTCGCCGCCGTCTTCGAGCCGCTCTCGATCACGTCGGGGTACAGCGTACCCTGCGCGAGGAACCTCACGCCCTCGAGCTTCGTGGCCTCCTCGAAGAAGACCTTCCAGAACTCGGCGCCGATGATGTGGCGCTTCTCCTCCGGGTCCTCGACGCCGGCGAGCAGCCCCAGGTATCGGTCCTGCGCCTGCACGTGCACGAGGTCGACGTGGAACTGGTCGCGAAAGACGCGGATCACGTCGGCGCCCTCGTCCCGCCGCAGCAGGCCGTGGTCCACGAAGACGCAGGTGAGCTGGTCGCCGATCGCGCGGTGGAGCAGCGCCGCCACCACCGAGGAATCCACGCCGCCGGACAGCGCGCAGATCACGTTGGCGCCGCCCACCCGCTCGCGGACGGCGGCCACGGTCTCGTCGATGATGTTCACCATCGTCCACGTCGGCGCGATGCCCGCAACCTCGTACAGGAAGGCCTTCAGCATCTCCAGCCCGTGCGGCGTGTGCGCCACCTCGGGGTGGAACTGCGTCGCGTAGAGCCTCGCCTCCGCGTTCGCCATCGCGGCT
>JAJZPX010000286.1 GCA_021811025.1 Actinomycetes bacterium | reverse complement strand
CGCAGCAGCGCCAGACGCAAGCGGGTTTGCGCGGCCTGCAACCGCGCCTGCGCGGTGGCCACGCCCACGGAGCCGCCCTTCTCCGCGCTGATCGTGCCCACGGGCGTGTCGGCGGACAGCAGCGTGGCGTTCTTGATGGTCCACCCCGCCGCCTTGAGCTCCTTCTGATACCAGTCGTAGATCGTCTTGACGTCGTCGGACGACTGCATGTTCACTATGAAGCTCGTCTTGCCGTCCGACTCGCTCTTCGCCGACGACTTGACGTCCGCCGCATAGACCGGGAAGTCCGGCATGCCCTCCGGCAGCTTGCTCGTCTCCCCGCCGGAGATGGTGACCGACTTGCCGTCCTTGCCCTGGATGGTGACCTCGCCTGTCTTCTCGTTGACCTTAGTGCCGGTCGCCTTCTCGATCGCCGACTTCGTTGCCTGCTCGGCGATCCGTCCGCAACCGGTGGCCGCGACGGCGACCAAGGCGACCGCTGCCACGACGGCGAGAAGCCTTCGCGTCCCTGTCCTTGCCATCCTCGAACCCCCTTCTCCCCGGCGCGTCCGCGCCTCTTGGTCAAAGAGTATTGCAGGAGGCGGTGCGGGGGAAGGTCAGAGGGTCGACGCGGGAAGCGGCGTCCTCGGCCGAAGGGAGAGCCTCGCTTCGGCGACCAGCGCAGCGACGCGTTCGGCGGCGTCCGCGATCGGCACGTTCTCGCGCTCGCCCGTGCGCCGGTGCTTGATCTCGACGACCCCCTCGGCGACTCCGCGCTTCCCGACCACCACCTGGTACGGCCAGCCGATGAGGTCCGCGTCGGCGAACTTGACGCCGGCGCGCTCGTCGCGGTCGTCCAGCACGACCTCGACGGCGCGGCCGGCGAGGTCGTTCCACAGCAGCTCCGCGACGCTCGTCACCTGCTCCTCGGCGGAAAGCGGGATGACGGCGGCCTCGAGCGGCGCGACGGCGACCGGCCAGGCACACCCCGCGTCGTCCGCGTACTGCTCCGCCACCGCGGCGAGCGATCGCGAGATGCCGACGCCGTAGCAGCCCATCACGAACGGCTTCTCGACGTTGTCCTCGTCCATGAAGTACGCGCGCATGGAGTCGCTGTACTTCGTCCCGAGCTGGAAGACCTGCGAGACCTCGATCCCGCGGGCGCCGAGGAGGTCCGCCCCGCACGCGGGACAGGCGTCGCCGGCCTGCGCCGCCACGAGGTCCGCCCAGCCGTCGACGTTGAAGTCGCGGCCGGGCATCGCGTGGACGAAGTGGTAGTCGTCCTCGTTGGCGCCGACGCCCCAGCTCACCTCGGCTTCGAGGCTCCGGTCGGCGACCACCAGGGCGTTCCACCGGTCGCCCGCGCCGACGGGCCCGAGCGAGCCCTTCGGCAGCTTGCGCGCGCCGAACTCCTCGTCCTCCAGCAGGCGTACGCCCGGCACGACGCGGTCCGCCTTGACCGGGTTCAGCTCGCGGTCCCCGGGCACGCAGAAGAACACGATGCGGTCCTCGGGGGCGAGCCCGGCCATCGTCTTGACCGTGTCGTGCGCGGCGATGTCGAGGAACGACGCCAGCTCGGCGATCGTGCGTATGCCCGGCGTGTGCACGCGCTCCATCGGCGCCGGCTTGCTCGCGGCGGGGTGACGCGGCACGACCGTGGACGCCGCCTCGACGTCCGCCGCGTAGTCGCATCCCGAGCAGTACACGATCTCGGCCTCGCCGCTCTCGGCCAGCGCCATGAACTCCGTCGTGACCTTGCCGCCGATCTGTCCCGAGTCCGCCTCCACCTCGCGGTACGTCAATCCCAGCCGCTCGCAGATGCGCGCGTAGGCGGCCGACATCGCGTCGTAGTGGCGCTGGAGGGAGGACTGCGTGGCGTGGAAGCTGTACGCGTCTTTCATGATGAACTCGCGACCGCGCAGCAGCCCGAACCTCGGCCGAACCTCGTCCCGGAACTTCACCTGGATCTGGTAGAGCGACACGGGCAGGTCCCGGTAGCTCCGCAGCTCGCCCTTAACCAGCGTCGTGATGAGCTCTTCGTGCGTCGGACCGAGCGCGAACTCGCGCTCGTGCCTGTCTTTGAGGCGCATCAGCTCGGGGCCGTACGCGTCCCAGCGGCTCGACTCCCGCCAGATCTCCGCGGGCTGCAGCACCGGCATCAGCAGCTCCTGGCTGCCGACGGCGTCCATCTCCTCACGGACGATGCGCTCTATCTTGTGCAGGGAACGCCAGCCGAGCGGCAGGAACGTGTAGACGCCGGCCGCGGACTTCCGCACCATCCCGGCGCGCAGCAGCACGCGGTGCGAGGCGATGTCGGCCTCGGACGGGTCCTCTTTCAGGGTAGGCGCGTACAGGCTGCTCATGCGCAGGGCGGCTGTCATGCGGCTCCTTCGCTCGTTCCGGCTCGTCCGGCCTGCGCAGGCTCGGCGGGCGGTGCCTCGCCACTTCCCTTGCGCTACGCCTCGCGGGCGGCGCGCCGTCAGATGCAGAGGATACCAGAAGCCCGGCGGGTCACATGAAGGCGACGCCGACGACGCCGAGCAGCACGGTCGCCACGGCCGTGAGCGCGACCGCGAGCCTCAGCGCCGGCGGCGGCGCGAGCCTGCGGAGCTGCGCTCCCGGCGCGGGCGAGTACGCGTAGTCGGCGCCGTACATCTGCTGCGCGATCTTCAGGTAGTACCCGACCGACACGACGGAGGCGAGCAGGGCGATCAGCGCGAGGTACCACTCGTCGTGCACGACCGCCGCGCGGAACAGCGCGAACTTGCCGAAGAAGCCCGCGAGCGGCGGCGTCCCCGCGAGCGAGAACATGAACAGCGCCATCGCGAACGCCAGCGACGGCGCGCGGCGACCCAGGCCGCCGAAGTCGTCGAGCGCCGCGCGCTCCTGCCCGCTGACGGCGAGCACCACGAAGAAGGCCCCGAGGTTCGTGAACGTGTACACCACAAGGAAGAACAGCAGCGCGCGGTAGCTGTCGGCGCCGCCCGCCGCGAGCGCGACGAGCATGTAGCCCGTGTTCGCGACGCCGGAGTACGCGAGCATGCGCTTGACGTCGTCCTGCATAAGCGCCACGACGTTGCCGTACACCATCGACAGCACGGCGAGCGCGGCGATGAACGCGCGGCCGGCCGGCCACAGCGAGGCGAAGT
>JAJZPX010000285.1 GCA_021811025.1 Actinomycetes bacterium | reverse complement strand
CGAGTCTCGCGGCGAGCACGCTGGCGGAAAGCGCGTCGGGGAAGCCCTCGCCCGAGGCGACGACGACGGCCGGCGCGCCGTGCGGGAACGCCGCGGCGCTCACCGCGGCGGCGGTGGCGTAGCGGTCCGAGCCGGCGAGGCGCCGCAGGGTCAGGCCCGGGTGCCCGGTGGCGACGGTGAAGCCGAACGCCGCGGGCGCGCTCGAGAACATGTCGCTCGCCGAGGCGGAGACGAAGCCGGTGTAGGTGCCGTCGGCGCCGAGCCAAAGCGTGGCCGAGGTGGCCGTCGTGGAGTGCGCCGGGCCGCCGGTGAGGCCGTAGTGGTAGACGACGTCGGAGCCCGGCAGCGCGGGCCAGGCGATCGTCGTGGAGAAGCCGGGGTCCCCGCTGACGGACGCGCTCGGCGAAGGCTGCACCGGGAACTCCGCCATGAGCTTCCGGTAGGCGGCCCAAACGTCGAGCTCGCCGTTTCCGAAGGAGTCGTCGAAGCCGGCGGGCCCGAGGTCGCGGCACGTCGAGAGGACGGCCGAGGCGATCGTCGCCGGGCTCGCCTTCGGCAGCAGGGACCGCAGAAGCCCGATCGACGCCGCGACCATCGGCGCGGAGAACGAAGTGCCGCTTCCGGCCTCCATCGTGCCGTTCCGGCCGTAGACGAGAATGCCCTCGCCCGGGGCGCACAGCGAAAGCTGCGGGCCGAAGTCGGAGAACGACGAGCGCGAGCCCGTGGCGGGGTCGATCGACCCCACTGCGATCGCGCCCTTCGCGGCGGCAGGGAAGTCCACGGGGCCGCCCTCGTTGCCCGCGGCAGCGACGACGATCGCGCCCTTCGACGACGCGTACGCCACGGTGTCGTCCCACGCCTGCTGCAGGCCCGCGTCCAGCACGCCGTTGGAGTCGTAGCCGGGAGCCCCGAGCGAGAGGTTGATGACCTTCGCGCCGTTGTCGGCGGCGCTGCGGACGGCGGACATGACGTCGTCCGTCGTGCCGTTGCCGGCGCTGTCGAGCGCCTTGTACACGAGCACCTTCGCCGGCGTGGCGTACTGCACGCCCGCCACTCCGAGGCCGTTGCCGGTGGACGCTGCCATGATGTTGCCGACCTCGGTGCCGTGGCCCTCGTCGTCCGAGGTGTCCGCGTTGCGCGAGATGTAGTTGTAGACGGGAGTGAAGACGCCGGGCGGCGTCTCGCCCGTCGGCGTGTAGCCCGTGTCTATCAGCGCGAGCGTCGCGCCGGGGCGCAGGAGGTCGATGCCGTGGTCCGGGGCGGCGAACGCCTGGCGCCACGCGGGCTCGAGGTCGATCGAGTGCGGGAACGACGATACCGGGCCGAGGTAGCTGCGCTGCGCGGGGAAGCCGCCGAGCCCGGTGGAGTAGTACGGGTCGTTAGGGGGGACGTCGAGCGCGGACGCGTGCAGCACGACGTTCGGGATCGCCCAGCGTACCCCGGGCCGGCGCGACAGGCGCTGCGCCACCGCCCCGGCATCCTCGCCGCGCCGCACGCGCACGAGCGCGCGCCCGCCCGCGCGCGGTGCGACGGTGGACGTGTCGGCACCTTCGGACGAGAGCGCTGCCAGATGCGGTGCGGAGAGCGTCCCGTCGGCGAAGCGCACGATGACGGAGCCGGCCGCTGCGGGGGCGGGTGCCTGCCTCGGCCGAGGGGCGGGCGCGGCCGCCGCGGGGAGGGGGACCAGCGACGCCGCGAGGACGGACGCCAGGCCCAGGCCGAGCAGTCGTCGCGGGCGTGAGGTCATCTGCGTCCCTTCGGGCGAGGCGGGTTGCCGACGCGCGCGAAGTAGCAGCAACCGTGCCGCGGACAGGCGCCGCCGTCAGTCGGCTGGAACTACGTCGGCGACGTCGGCCTTGGTGAGCGGGCGCATGAGATCGAACCCCTCGCGGCCGAACCGCTCGACCGGCTTGTCCTCGATCTTGATGATGACGCCCTTCACGTTCGGTAGTTGCATCAGCGTGCAGACGACCTGGGCGACTCGCAGCTTCGTCGAGGCCGACGATCCGCCCGCCCCGAACTCCTTCGAGAGGTTGAGCCTCACGTAGCCCTCGAAGTCCGGCGCGACGTCGCGGACCTTCGTCCCGGCGGGAACGGCCGAGGAGATGCCTTCCGCGCGCTCGTCGGACGACGGGCCCGCGAGCAGGATCTCGAGCGCCTCGGAGGCCGAGGCGGCGTTCTTCTTGCCGCCGCGGTACACGCGCAGGACGTGGCCGCCCTTCACGAAGTACGCGCCGAGCGCGTTCTTGTCCTCCGGCTTCGGATGCGCCGCGGGCTGCGGCGTCGCCGTGGGGACGGCCGGCTTGGGGACCCATGCCGGGACCTGGTCGCTTCGGATCGTGACGCAGCCGGGCAGCGCGAGGAGCGCGACGCACACGCTCGCCGCTACGAGGAGCCGCCGTGCCCCCGTACCCCGCATGGACCCTCCGCTTCGCCGCGCTTCCATGATACGACAGCGGCGGTGGAGCGAGGGGGCGATCGGCTACTCGGTCGCGGCCAGGACCGCGGCGAGAAGCTCCTGCGGGTCGAAGACCGGCAAGGAAGCCGCGACGAAGTCCTTGCCGTTCCGCGTCACGATTGCCGCCGCCTCGGCCGCCTTCGCGGCCTCGTGCAGCACCGCGTCCTCGAAGTCGTCGAAGCCGAGATCGAGCGCATTCTCCAGTGCCTCGCGGTCGACGCACGCGACGTCGAACATCGCCAGCAGCTCCCCAACGTGCTTGCGGGCAAGAGCAGGTCCGACCGCTCTCGTCGCGAGGTAGTGGATGGTCGTGACCGTCGTAGCGCATATGACGCCGTCGAGCCTGCCTTGGTCCACGAGCGACAGCAGGCGAGCCGCGACCTGAGCTTGCGGTTCTCTCGCCAGCAGAACGTCGAGGATGACGTTCGTGTCGAAGAGGACCTTCACCGGTGCTTCTTCTCAAGGTGGCGACGGAAGTCCCGCTCGTCGAGACGCGAGCCTGCCAGGGCGCCGACGAGCGAACGGACGCGGGGGGTCATCTCGGTCTCGCTGACCGCCTCGGTCGACTCGATCAGCGCGAAGTAGTCGGCTACGAGACGCGAGACGGACTTGCCGGATCTCTCGGAGTGCCGCTTCGCGGTTCGGATGAGATCGTCGTCGAGCCGAAGCGTCAACTTGG
>JAJZPX010000007.1 GCA_021811025.1 Actinomycetes bacterium | reverse complement strand
AAGGGTTGGTTCATCGCGCCGGCCTGCCTCTCCAGCTCCCCCAGAGCGGTCCCGTGGGGGAGCGCCCTGCTGTACGGCCGCTCGGTCGTCATCGCGTCGAAGGCATCGGCGACGGCGAGGAT
This sequence comes from Actinomycetes bacterium, assembly GCA_021811025.1. Lineage (GTDB taxonomy): Bacteria > Actinomycetota > Coriobacteriia > Anaerosomatales > JAJZPX01 > JAJZPX01. The sequence continues at coordinate 17,530 of JAJZPX010000007.1, read as the reverse complement.
CCTGGCTGCCAGCGGGATATCCTCGCCCGCGAGCCCTTTGGGGTAGCCGCCGCCGTCCCAGCGCTCGTGGTGGTGCATCACGATCGGCGCGACGGCGTCGAGGAACTCCATCTGGCCGACGATGTGCGCGCCGATCTCGGCGTGTCGCCTGGCCTCGGCCATCTCTTCGTCCGTCAGCTGCGCCGGCTTCAGGATGATCTCCTCCGACACCCCGAGCTTGCCGATGTCGTGCAGCAGCGCGGCGAACCGCAGCGCCTCCAGCTGATCGGCCGGCAGCTCCATGTCCTCCGCTATCGCCGTCGCGTACCCCATCACGCGCCCGGCGTGGCCCCGCTGCATCCTCTCGGCCGCGTCCGCCATCGCCGACAGCGTTCTCACGAGACGGTCGAGATCGCTCCGCAGGCGCGCGTACGTGCGCGACTTCTCGAGCGCGACGGAGGCGTGCGCGGCCTGCTCGGCGAGGAGCCGCTCGTCGTTCGGCCCGAACGCGCCCGGATCGCGCGAGGCGACGAAGAGGTAGCCGGCGTTCGGCCGAGACGTCGAGACGTCCTGCACCAGAAACGTCCACTTGGCGTTCCCTGCCTCGCCCCGCACTGCCGCCCCTTCGTTGCGAACGATCGAGCACCTCTCGAGGAACCGCTTCGGCAGCTCCATCCCGGAGACCGAGCACAGCAGCTCCTCGAGCTCGCCCTCGGGCACGTCGGAGTTCAGGATGATTCGCGCGGGCTCCTCGCGCCCCATCAGCAGCAGTCCGCCCGCCTCGAACTCGAGCACCTTGTCCATGACGCTGGTCACCAGGTACACGACGCGGTCGATCTCCGCATCGCCTCCGAGCGCCCGCGAGAGCTCGTTCAGCTGCATCAGCTCGAGCACGCGGGAGCTCGCCTCCTTGTAGCGGCGCGCGTTCGCGAACGCCGGGCCGGCGCTCTCGGCGTACAGCTCCATGAGCTTCAGGTCCGCGCCCGACAGCGGCGCCGTGGCCGAGGAAGAGGCGAGCGCCAGCACGGCGCACACGACGCCCTCGGAGCGCAGCGGGATCGCGAGCGACGACACGCGAGTGGTGCGCCCCTCGTCGGCGAACCCGGTAAGCAGCACCGACCGGCCGGTGCGGGCGGCGTGACCGACGGGCCCTTCGGCGAGACCCGCGGCGTCCGCGCGCAGCAGACTCCCCTCGCCCGATCGCGCCACGACCTCGAGCGTCTCACCTCCGGGAACGACCAGCGCGCAGGTCTCGGCCGAGGTGAGCCGCATCGCGTGCCCCAGCATGAGCTCCGGGAGGCGGTCGTACGAGTCCAGGGAGTCGTCGAAGGTGCGCTCGATCTCGTAGAGCAGCTCGTACTCGAGGCCCCGTTCGGATCCGGAGTCGTGTGAGGCGGCAAGCGCCTCGAGATGCGACGCGGCGAGGCGCGCGAGTGCGGACGCGGCGTCCTGACGCAGAAGCGGCGTGGCGCGCGCGATCGCGCGCGCCTGCTTCTCCGGGAGCCCGGTCGCGAGGAGCCTCTCGAGCAGCACCCGCCGTTCGTTGTCGGACGCCACGAAGCCCGAGATCATGACGCACGACCCCTCGAGGTCGTCGATCCTCCGCAGGACGGCGGGCATTCCCCCGCGGCACGTCGTCGCCACCTCGTCCTGCCCGGGCGACAGCTGCGACGGGAAGCACTCCGCGTACGGAGACGAGCCGGCGCCCTGGCGCTGGGACGAGACGAGGCAGACCGGGCAGCCGGACTGGCCGGCCGTCCCGTCCACGTGCAGGACGGCGACGACCGCGCCGGTCGACTCGGCGATCGCCTCGACGTCACGCTGCCACGCGCGGCCCGCCAGGACCGCGTCAAGGATGCTCCGCTGCATTCCGCTCCCGCTGTGTGTGAGAAGCCAGCCCTGAATGGCATATCGGCTCGCGAGCAGGGGTGGCTTAGAGGAATCGTGACGAAGGTCACAGCCGATGCGGGCTCGCGGCGACCTCTCTGGGGATGCGAATGGTGAACGAGGTCCCCTCGTCCACGGCGCTCTTGACCTCGATCGTCCCGCCGCAGACCTCCACCATCCGCTTCGCGATGGCCAGCCCGAGACCGAACCCGCCCGTCTCCTTGCTGCGGGAGGCGTCGCTGCGGTAGAAGCGGTCGAAGATGTTCGGGAGGTCCTTCTCGGGGATTCCCACGCCGGTGTCTGCGACCTCGATCACCACCGAGTCCCGCCGCCGCCAGGTCTGCACGCGCACGGTGCCTCCGGGCGGCGTGTATTTCGCCGCGTTGTCGACGAGGATGTGCATGAACTCCTCGATCTTGTCGCGGTCGTTCATCGCCACGAGCGGCCCTTCCTCGGGGCCCTCGAACTCCAGCCCCTTGTCGAGATAGCGCGTGGCGGCCGCGGCGAGCGCCTCACGGCTCAGCGCGTTGACGTCCACGCGCATTCGGCGGCACGTCGTGTCCTCGTCCGTGCGGATGAGCGAGAGCAGCTCCGTGGTGAGGCGGGCCATCCTGCGCGACTCGCGGTCGATCGCCCGCACCGCCTCCTCGCGAACGGCGTCGTCCTCCGCCCCCCAGGCTCTCAGGATGTTGATGTAGCCGCGGATCCCCGCGACAGGCGTGGCGAGCTCGTGGCTCGCGTCCGCGATGAACCGCGTCTGCGCGTCGGCACGCCTGCGAAGACGCTCGATGAGATGGTTGAGCGACCGGGCGAGGTCACCGATCTCGTGCTGCCCCTCGGCCGGGAGGCGAACGTCGAGCTGCCCCGCGTCGATCGAGTCGGCGGCGACCCTGAGCTCGTCGACGAGCTTGAGGACCCACCCCATCGACATCTGCATCATCGCGATCGCCAGGGCCGTGCCGACGAGCGCCAGCACGAGCATCGGCGCGCGGATGGCGTCGATCGTCTGCTCCTCGCGGAACGGGACGTACGTGACGTCGAGCACCCACCGGGACCCGTCCGGGACGTCGATCGGCACGTGGACGGTGTACAGGCCGAGCTGGGCCCGGCTGAACAGGCCGGACAGCCCGCTCCCGCCGCCGCTGACGCTCACGGTAGACGTGAGCAGGCGCAGCGCCCGCTCTCGCGCGATCGTCTCCACCTGCGTGTCCGTCCGCCGGTCCGTCGACCATTCAGGCGTCGAGAGGTCGCCGGGGGCGTAGAACGCGAACTCGCCCTCGGACATCCCCGTCCGGAACAGCTCCGGAAGCGCGGCCTGGAAGAGGTTCTGGGCGCGAGTGAGCCGGCGGTGCTGCGACGCCGCGTCGGATTCGGGTATCTCGGCCGCCGCGGTCTTCTGCGAGCTCACCACCCGGTCGCGGGTCAGCTTGACGGCCTGCCGCGACAGCCCGAGCACGGTGTCTTCGGCGACGCGCGACATCCCGCCCGACACGACGAAGTAAGCCGTGATGAGGACCGACCCGATGAGGAGCACCGAGAAGGCTATCGCGAGTACGAGTACGCGGGTTCGGAACGACGTGAGACGCAAAGGCCTATCCCCTGGCGAAGAAGTACCCGACTCCCCGTATGGTCTGGATGACCCGATTGTCGCGATCGCCGATCTTGCTGCGAAGGTGGCACACGAAGACCTCGATCACGTTGCTGTCGCTCGGACGCTGGGTCCCCCAGACCGCGTTGAGGATCTCCTCGCGCGGCACCACGCGCCCGGCGTTGCCGACGAGGTAGACGAGCAGGTCGAACTCCTTCGCGGTGAGGTCCAGCACCGCACCGTCGGTCGTGGCCTGGCGCTTGTCGGTGTCGACCTCGATCCCGGACGCGGCGAAGGTAGTCGTCGGGCGCTCCCGCGTGGTGCGCTTCAGCAACGCTCGCACGCGCGAGAGCAGCTCGGGGATCTCGAACGGCTTGCGGAGGTAGTCGTCCGCCCCGGCCTCGAAGCCGTTGACCGCGTCCTCGGTCGTCGCGCGCGCCGTGAGCATGAGGATCGGCGCCTCGGAACCGCGCTGCCTGATCGCACGGGCGACGTCGAGGCCGTCGATGCCGGGCAGCATGAGGTCGAGGATGATGAGATCGGGCTGCTTCTGGGTGAAGAGCTCGAGGGCGTCCGCCCCATTGTCGGTGCGGCGGACGTCGAAGCCCGCGTGCATGAGCTCCAGCTCGACGAACCGGGCGATCGTCGCATCGTCCTCGACGATCATGATGTCAGCTTCACTCATTTTGCCTCCCGGAGATCCTCGCCTCATGGCTCGTGATAGATCTCCGCGCGACGCCCCCCTCGCGCGATTTCTCCGTCACGCCGATGTTACCTGCCGACGAGCGCTTCCGCTATCTGTACGGCGTTCAGCGCGGCGCCCTTCCGCAACTGGTCGGCCACCACCCAGAACGCGAGCCCGTGCTCGACAGAGACGTCAGCACGAAGCCTGCCGACGTACGTGTCGTCGGTCCCTTCCAGCATCGCCGGCATCGGGTAGAGCTTCCCGGCCGGGTCGTCGAGCAGCCGCACGCCCGGCGCCGCCTCGAGCGCCGCGCGAGCCCCGGCGAGGTCGACGGGAGCCTCGAACTCGACGTTCACCGCCTCGGAATGGCAGCGGAGCACGGGCACCCGGACGCAGTTGGCCGTCACGGCAAGGCCGGGCAGGTGCATGATCTTGCGCGTCTCGACGACCATCTTCCACTCCTCCTTCGTGGAGCCGTCGTCGAGGAAGACGTCGATCTGCGGGATGCAGTTGAACGCGATGCGGTGAGCGAACGCCTGCGGCACCAGCTCGCGGCCCTCGAGGAAGCCGCGCGTCTGGTCGTACAGTTCGTCCATCGCGGCCTGGCCAGCACCTGAAGCGGCCTGGTAGGTGGAGACGACCACGCGCTTCATCGGCGCGAGGCCCGCGAGCGGCCCCAGCGCCACCACCATCTGGATCGTCGAGCAGTTGGGGTTAGCGACGACGCCCGAGTGCCACGCCAGGTCCTCCGCGTTGACCTCCGGCACCACGAGCGGCACGTCCTCGTCCATCCGGAACGCCGAGGAGTTGTCGATCATGACGGCACCGGCGCCCGTCACCGCGTCCCTGAACTGCTTGCTTGTCGACGCGCCGGCCGAGAACAGCGCGACGTCGACGCCCTCGAAGCTCGCGGGCGTCATCTCCTCGACGACGAGCTCTCCGCCGGCGAACGGGACCCTCTTGCCGGCGGACCGCGAGGACGCCAGCGCCACCACGCGCGACGCCGGGAAGGCCCTCTGCTCGAGCACTTTCAGCATCTCGCGCCCTACCGCCCCGGTGGCGCCGGCCACCGCGACGACGGGTCGCTCGGGCATGCGTCGGTCCCACGCCATCCGCTACTCCTCCCCTCCGCCGCACCCCGGCGACACCTCGGCCGTCACCGCGGACGCGTCGAGGCCGAAGTGCGCGTGCAGCGCGCGAACCGCCTTCTCGACGTCGGCCGAGTCGATGACGCAACTGATGCGGATGGCGCTCGTCGAGATCATGTCGAGGTTGACGCCCGCGTCGGCCAGCGCGCGGAACATGCCCGCGGCCACGCCGGGATGGGTCTTCATCCCCGCTCCCACCAGCGACACCTTCGCGATCGACTCGTCGACCGACCACTCTCGCGCGCCCAGCTCCTCCACGACTTCCGCCACGGCGCGCCTCGCCCGCGCGAGATCCTCTTCGGGCGTGGTGAAGCTGATGTCGCTGCGCCCTCCCTCGGAGACGTTCTGGATGATCATGTCCACGTTCACGTTGTGCTCGGCGAGCGTGCCGAACACCTCGGCCGCCACGCCGGGCCTGTCGGGCAGGTCGCGGATCGTGATCTTCGCCTCCGAGGTGTCGTGCGTGACTCCTGAGATGATCGCCTGCTCCATCCCGGGCTGCGCCTCCTCGACCACGGTACCGGGCTCGTCGTTGAAACTGCTGCGGACGTGGATGACCACGCCGTGGTTTCGCGCGAACTCGACGGAGCGCAGCTGCAGCACGCGCGCTCCGGACGCCGCCATCTCGAGCATCTCCTCGTAGCTGACGACGTCGATCTTGCGCGCCGTCGGCACGACGCGCGGGTCGGCGGTGTAGACGCCGTCGACGTCGGTGTAGATCTCGCAGACGTCCGCCTCGATACCCGAGGCGATCGCGACCGCCGTGGTGTCGGACCCGCCCCGGCCGAGGGTGGTGATCTCGCCCTCGTCGCTGATCGCCTGGAAGCCGGCGACGATCACGATGCGCCCCTCGGCGAGCGCCTCGCGCACGCGGTCCGCGCGCACCTCCTGGATGCGCGCCTTGGTGTGCGAGGCGTCGGAGAGTATCCCGGCCTGCGGCCCGGTGAGCGAGATCGCTTCGTGCCCGGACGAGTGGATGGCCATGGCGAGCAAAGCGATCGTGACCTGCTCCCCCGTCGCGAGCAGCATGTCCATCTCGCGCTCGGGCGGGCTCTGCGACACCTGCCTCGCCAGCGCGAGCAGCTCGTCGGTCACGTCGCCCATCGCGGAGACCACGGCCACGACGTCGTTGCCCGCTTCGCGCGCGGCGCACAGGCGGCGGGCGACCTTGCGGATGCGCTCGGCATCGGCGACGGACGTGCCGCCGAACTTCTGCACGATAAGCGCCACGGAACTCGAAGCCTCCCGGAAGAGGATACGGACAACGGGCCGGACCGGAGTCCGTCGGGGGTTCAGCTGCGAGCGTAGCGAGTCAGCTGGAACCGCCGGGCCACGAGCGGCTTCAGTCCGCTCGCGTCGGGGGTTCAGCTGCGAGCGTAGCGAGTCAGCTGGAACCGCCGGGCCACGAGCGGCTTCAGTCCGCTCGTGGCATAGTGTACGCGATTCGGTGAGGCCCTGCCTCAGGGCTTGCGGTAGAGCTGCACGGTGTCGGCGAGCACGCGCATGCGCACCGAGAGGCCGCCGAGCGCGTCGGCGTAGAAGCCGTCGACGAGGCTCGTGCCCGAGGTGCGCGCCATCCCGTCGGCGAGCGCGCCGAGCGCCCGGCGCATCTCCGCCAGCTCCCCGTCGCGATCGGCCGCTCCGTTCCACCTCGACGTGAGACGGCCTCCCGAGAACGTGAAGGGAAGGCTTTCGGCCGAGAAGTAGCGGTTGAGGTCGGACTCGAGGTTCGACGACAGCCGCGGCCCGCCGAGCCGCCGGAAGCTCGCGAGCATGCCGTCGCAGATGGCGACGAAGATCGCCCGCGCCTCGTCGGTCTGCACGTCTTGCGGCACCTGCGCGCCGATCGCCTCGCGGTCGCGCTCGATCGACTTCAGCACGCTGACGAAGGCGTCCACGATGCGCGGGTCGAACTGCGTGCCGGAGCAGCGCTTGAGCTCGGCGATGCCCTCCTCGGGCGAGCGAGCGCGGCGGTAGGGCCGGTCCGACGTCATCGCCTCGTAGCTGTCGGCCACGGCCAGGACACGCGCGAGCAGCGGGATCTCCTCGCCCCTCAGCCCGGCCGGGTATCCCCTCCCGTCCCAGTGCTCGTGATGGTGACGCACGACCGGCGCGATCGCCCACGGGAACGCGACCGGTTTGAGGATGTTCGCGCCGATGAGGGGATGGTGCCGCATCTGCGCCATCTCGGGGTCAGTGAGCTTGCCGGGCTTGAGCAGGATCTCCTCGCGGATGCCTATCTTGCCGATGTCGTGCAGGTACGCCGCCATCTCCAGCGCCGTGCGCTGCTCGGCCGAGAGGTCGAGCTTCTCGGCGATCGCCATCGCGTACATGGCGACCCGGTCCGAGTGCCCGCGTGTGTACGGGTCCTTCGCGTCGACCGCCGCGGCAAGGGCCCGGACGGTCGCGATGTAGGCGTCCTGCAGCGACGAGAACAGCTCGATGTTGCCGACGGCGATCGTGGCGTGGTTGGCGATGGTGGAGAGCAGGCGCACGTCGTCGCTGGTGAACCGGAAGTCCCCGTCCCTGCTCCCGACGGTCACCGCGCCGATGATGCCCTCGTTGCTGATGAGCGGGACGCACAGGGCGGCGGTGGCACCGGTGATGTTGTCGATCTGCCCGGCGCCCGTCTCGCCCTCCGTCGGCGGGTTGTAGATGAGCGGCCGGCCCTCGCGGCACACCCACTCACACATCGAGCTGCGCAGCGCGCGCTCGTCGGGATGGGCGCCGGCCATCCCGCGCCACGCCTTCAGCAGCAGCTGCTCGGTGTCGCGGTCCCGCAGCACGATGTATCCGCTCTCGACGTTGAAGATGCGAAGGGCCGAGTCGAGCACGGAGTCCAGGAGCACGTCGAGCTCGAGCGTCGAGCCGAGCGCGCGGCTCATCTCGTAGAGGGTCGCGAGCTCGAGGACCTTCTTCGTGATCGACTCGGTCCGCTGCTTCAACGACTCCGTCATCTGGTTGAAGCTCCGGCCGAGGTCTGCGATCTCGTTGCTGCCGCCGACGCCTACCTTCTGGTCGAAGTCCCCTTCGGCCACTCGGCGCACGACGAGGCTCAGATCGGTGAGCGGGGCCGAGACGCGCCGCGCGACGAACAGCCCGAAGGCCGTCAGGATGACGACGGCGAGCACGGACCAGAACGCGATGAGGCGCAAGGTCGTGTCTCCCGCCTGCTCCTGCACGTTCGTGTTCACGACCGCGACGATGTGCGCTTCCCCCTCGCTCGGGTCGTTCTCGGTCGGGAATCGGATCACTCGGCCGAACAGCTTGTAGCGCTCCGATCCGACCGTGATGTCGGTGAACGGCGCGTTGCCCGCCGCCTCGGCCGCAACAGCGGGCTCCCTGTCCGTGAGCCGCGCCTCGAGCTGCCCGGCCGCCCGCGCGTCGAGGCCCTCCCGGTCGACGAAGCGCGCGACGAACCGGCCCTGCTCGTCGAAGTAGACGAAGCCGCTGCCGAGGCCGCGCAGCACGCGATCGAGGAACTCCCCGTCCACCACGTCCGAGACGGCCAGCGTGTAGTCCCCGTTCGCGTCGCAGCGCCCGAAGCTCGTCAGCGTCTCGCGGTCTCCCAGGCGCATGAAGGTAGTCAGCGCCATCGCGAGCCCCGTCCACTTCGTGTACCGCGACGAGAGCGCTTGCGTGCCGACGGGGACGTGCAGGCCGCCGGTGCTGGCGATGACGACGCCTTCGCGGTCCAGAAGCATCAGGTTGTCGTGCGGCACGGCCTGCTTGACGGACACGAGGAACTTCGTGACGGCGGATGCGTCCGGTCCCCGCCGCCCCCCGCCGTCCTGGATGGCGTCCTGCAGCCGCTCGTCCTCTGCCAGCATCGACGCGTCCGCCAGCTGCTGCTTGCGGACGTCGTCGAACCTCGCCGCGACGGTGACCGCGGTCTGCCGCATGTTGCCGTCGATCCACTTCCCCATGATCTTCGACATCTCGGAGACGCCGACGGCGGTCGCCACGACGGCGACGACCAGCGCCGCCGCCATCAGCGGGAAGACTATCTGCTGATGCAGATGCGGGACGAGGTGCAGGAGCCTCGTCGGGCGCCGATCACCTTCTGGCCGGGGCGTAGCCGTGCTCCTTCATGATGGTGGCGGCCTCCGCAGAGGACGCCCACTCCACGAAACGGGCCGCCTTCGGATCGGGGTTCTTCGGCAGCACCACGCCGAGCGGCCTGATCACTTTGTAGGAGCCGTTCTCGATGTTCTCGACGCTCGCGGTAACGCCATCGAGCTTCAGGTACGTCACCGGTATGTTCTCGGAAAGGCCGTAGCCGAGGGAGAAGTAGCCGATCGCCCCCGGAGTCGAAGTGAGCGCCTCGACCATGTCGGGCTCGTAGTAGAGCTTGATCGCGTCCGGCGTCACTACGACCGAGCCGGGCTTGCCCAGCGGGCCGAGGACGAACTTGCGGAGGATGATCTTCGCCGACTCATCCTCGTTGCGGTCCAGGACGTGGACGGCCATGTCCTGCCCGCCTACCTGCTTCCAGTTCCTGACGTCTCCCGAGTAGATGTCGCGCACCTGCTGGCTCGTGAGGCCCTGGATCTTGACGGACGGATGCACGGCGAGCACGAGCCCGTCGTTGGAGAAGAGGGTGTACAGGAGGCCGAGCGCGCTCTCGCTCGGCTCGAGGTCGCGTGACACCGCCCCGATCTCGAGATCGCCGTTCGCGACCCCTTTGATGCCGCCTCCAGAGTGCAGGCCCGGCAGGTAGACGAAGCTCGCCGCCTTGTCCCCGTAGTCGTGCGTGAGGATGCGCAGCAGGGGAAGACAGGTGCCCGAGCCGGAAACGCGCAGCCGGGTCGACGGGATGCTGGTATCGGACGAGGGAGCGGTGGCGGCCGAACAGCCGGCCGAAAGGACGGCGGAAACCAGGACAGCAGCGAGAGCGGCTCTCAGGACGCGCATCTCCCGACCTCTCCCCGAACCCCGAAACCCCGAAGAAGGCACACGGGAGATTCTAGCATCTTCCGGGCGCGAGACTGCACGGTCCCGGCCCGGAAGATGCCGTACGGTTTCGCGAGCGCGGTCTACGAGCCGCAGCGGGCGAGAACGCGCTCGTAGTTCCTGTCGACCTCCGCCTGGAGTTGCTCGAGCAGCGCCTCGTTGCCCGGCTTGAAGAGGTGCTTGAAGCGCCCTTGCGGCTTGAGGAACTCGGTGATCGGCTTCTTGTTGTGGACCTTCGTCGTGATCCGCCACTGCCCGTCCTCCACCTCGTACAGAGGCCAGAACCCCGTCTGGACGGCGAGCTTCGAGATCTCGACGGACGAGTTGTACGGGATTCGCCAGCCGCGCGGGCACGGCGCGAAGACGTTGATGAAGGCCGGGCCGTCGAGGGTGAACGCCTTCTCGGCCTTCGTGACGAGGTCCTTCCAGTGGCTGATCGAGGCCTGGGCGGCGTACACGCCGTGGTCGGCGATGATCGCGGTCAAGTCCTTGCGCTGCTGCTGCTTGCCCTGCTGCGCCGGGCCCACCTCGGAAGTGGTGGCCCAGGCGTAGTGCGGCGTGGCGCCGGAGCGCTGGATGCCGGTGTTCATGTACGCGCCGTTGTCGTAGCACACGTACAGCACGTTGTGGCCGCGCTCCATCGCGCCCGACAGCGACTGCAGGCCGATGTCGTAAGTGCCGCCGTCGCCGCCGAACGCCACGAACTTCATCTTCTTGTCCGCCGGGATCTTCCCGGCGCGCTGCAGGCCCTTGAACGCCGCCTCGACACCCGAGACGGTTGCGCCGGCGTTCTCGAACGCGTTGTGGATGAACGGCACCTTCCAGCTCGAGTACGGATAGATGGTCGTGGACACCTCGACGCATCCCGTCGCGCAACCCGCCACCATCTCCATGTCGTCCGGCTTCGCCAGCATGATCATCCGGAGCGCGATCGGCGCGCCACAACCGGCGCAAAGGCGATGGCCTCCCGCGAGCAGATCCTCGCGATGCGTGAGCTCCTTGAGATTCGGCATCTTCCCCACTCCCTTATCGCGCGCCGAGATAGCGAAGGCCCTCGGCGGCGGCCGCACCGGAGGCGATGTCGGACAGGTCGGAGTAGACCCGGCGCATGAGCTCGAGCTTCACGTCCGCCCCGCCCAGCCCATAGATGTAGTTGACGACCGGGACGCGCCGCTCGAGGTCGTAGAGCGCGCTCCGCGTCTCGAGGAACAACGGCCCGCCCTCGGCGCCGAAGCTTTCAGCCCGGTCGAGAACGGCGACCGCCTTCATGCCCTTGAGCGCGGCGGCAAGCTCCGCGGCGGGGAAGGGGCGGAAGCAGCGGATCTTGACGACGGCCGCCTTCGTGCCGCCCTCCGCGCGCAGCTGCCGTGCGACGTGACGCGCGTTGCCCGCCGACGAGCCGATGACGACGACGGCGACGTCGGCGTCTTCCAGCCCCCACGTCTCGATCAGCCCGAACGGGCGTCCCACTATCTTCGACCACTCGGCGCCCACCCGCTCGACCACCGGCTTGCTGCGGTCGATCGCGTCGCGCTGCGAGCGCTTGAACTCGAAGAACGGACCGCCGAGGCCGGCGAAGCTGCCGTGCGAGACGGGGTTGGCCGTGTCGAGCAGCGCGTAGTCGGGCTTGCGCTCGCCGACGAACGCCTTGACGGTCTCGTCGTCTATCGTCTGCCCGCGGTCGATCGAGTGGGTGGTGATGAAGCCGTCGAGGCAGGTCATGACGGGAAGCAGCACGTCGGGGTCCTCGGCGACTCGGCACGCGACGATCGTGTTGTCGTACGCCTCCTGCGCCGTCTCCGCGAACAGGATGACCCAGCCCGTGTCGCGCGCGCCCATCACGTCGCTGTGATCGCAGTGGATGTTGATGGGCGCGGACAGCGCGCGGTTCGCGTTCGCCATGACGATCGGGAGGCGCATGCCCGACGCGATGTGCAGCTCCTCCCACATCAGCGCGAGGCCCTGCGAGCTCGTCGCGGTCATGACGCGGGCGCCCGCGGCCGAGGCGCCGACGCACGCGCTCATCGCCGAGTGCTCGGACTCGACCGTCACATACTCGGTATGTACCTTGCCCTGCGCGACGAACTTCGCGTACTCCTCGACGATCGTCGTCTGCGGGGTGATGGGGTACGCCGCCATCACGTCCGGCGCACACTGCCGCATCGCCTCGGCCACGAAGATGTTGCCGGTGGCCGCGATGGTCTTCTGCTCAGGCATCCTTCTCAGCCTCCGTCAGCTCACAGCCCTCGGGGACCATCGTGATCGCGTCGACCGGGCACTCGTTCGCGCACACGCCGCAGCCCTTACAGTGGTCGTAGTCGAAGGTGTCGTCGGCGATCTTCTCTTCCGCCACGCGGATCGCTGCGTCGGGGCAGACGATCCAGCACAGCAGGCACTGGGTGCAGACCTTCGGGTCACGGACCGGGCGCTCGCTGCGCCAGCCGCCCGTGCGGTAGTACTGCGAGTTACCCGCCTCGGGAATGACCGCGCCGAGGGGGAACTCCTCGGCCTTCCATTCGCCCAGGCGCGTGAGGTCCCACTTCGGCTCGCTCATGCCGCCGCCACCTCCCGATAAGCGCGCGTGACGGACTCGACGTTGGCGTCCACGACCTCGGCCGTGAACTTCTTGCCGAACGACTTCCGCAGGTGATCGGCGACCTGCTCGAGCGTGAACAGCCCGGTGACTTTCGCGAGCGCGCCGATCATCGGCGTGTTCGGGATGTCGCGCTTCAGCGTCGCGAGCGAGATCCCGGAGGCGTCGACGGTGGCCACATGCCCGTGATCGATGCCGAGCTCGCGGCGGATCTCCTCCGGCGTCTTGCACGTGTTGACGATGATCGTGCCGTCCGCAGTGAGACCGCGGGCGACGTCGACGATCGGCAGCAGGCTCTCGTCGAGCACGACCACGACGTTCGGGTCCTCGATGTTGCAATGGATCTCGATCGGCGCGGCCGAGAGGCGCGTGAACGCCTGGATCGGCGCGCCCATTCGCTCGGGCCCGTACTCGGGCATCGCCTGGATGTACTGGTCGAGCTCCAGCGCCGTGTCGGCCACGAGCTTCGCCGCCGTGACGGCGCCCTGCCCCGCGCGCGCATGCCAACGGATCTCCGTCAGCTGCTGCATAGGACCACTCCCCTCTTTACGACGAACGGCCCGCGGGAGTGCATGCCGAATGCGGGCCGTCGAAAGCGTCCTTTAAGGATACGGGTACCCAATCCTGCCAGCGATGCCGCGCGGCGGTGAACGGTAGCGCAGCGTCGGTGGGCGGCTGCTTCGCGCGCGGCGGGACGAGCTGCGAGCGAAGCGAGGCTGCTCGATGCCGCCGCCGCGCGACTGCCGAAGGTCAGTCGCGCGCTACATCTCGCGCCGCGCCTCGAGCGCGCGGCCCAGCGTGACCTCGTCCGCGTACTCGAGGTCGCCCCCGACGGGCAGCCCGGACGCGATGCGCGTCACCTTCACGCCGAGCGGCTTGATGAGGCGGGCGAGGTAGATCGCGGTCGTCTCGCCCTCGACGTTCGGGTCGGTCGCGACGACCACCTCGGTCACGCCGCCGTCCTCGAGACGCGAGATCAGCTCGCGCACCCGCAGCTGCTCGGGGCCGATGCCGTCGATGGGCGAGATCGCGCCCCCCAGGACGTGGTACGTGCCGTGGAACTCGCCCGTGCGCTCGATCGCGACTACGTCGCGAGGCTCCTCGACCACGCAGATCGCGGCGGGGTCGCGCCGAGGGTCCGCACAGATGGGGCACGTCTCGCCCTCGGAGAAGTTGTAGCAGCGCGAGCAGAAGCGGATGGTCCGCTTCACCTCGACGATCGCCTCGGACAGCCGGGACGCGGCCTCGTCGTCCGACCGCAGGATGTGGAACGCCAAGCGCTGGGCGCTCTTCGGCCCGATCCCGGGGAGGCGCTCGAGCTCCTCGAGCAGGCGGGCGATGGCTGGTGCGTAGTGCGACACGTACGGGTCCTTCGAGTCGGGCCTACATCAGGCCCGGGATGCCGAGGCCGCCGAGCGGTCCCGTCACGGCCTGCATCTTCCTCGCCTGCAATTCCTGGGCCTGTCTTGCAGCTTCGTTGAAGGCGGCGGCGATGAGGTCCTCGAGCATCCCGACGTCGTCGGGGTCCACGGCCGACGGCTCGATCCTCACGGACTCGACCGTCATGTCGCCGCGCATGACGACCTTGACCGCTCCGCCGCCCACGGACGCCTCGACGGTCTCTGAAGCCAGCTCGGCCTGCGCCTTCGCGAGGTCAGCCTGCATCTTCTGCGCCTGCTTCATCATGTTCGCCATGTTGGGCTTCATGCGCTCTCCCTCTCAGACGTCCTCGTGGTGCTCGACGACGACGTCGCCGAACTCGCTCGCCAGTATGTCCACCGGGTCCGGCTCGGCCGTCTCCGCGTGGGTGTCTGCCCCGTCCGCCACGTGATGCCTCGGCGCGGGCGCTCCGCCCGCCGGCCGCTCCTCGTGCTTCACGCTGCCCCGGCCGAGCTGGTACCGCACCGGCGGCTTCACCCCCAGCACGTGGTGCACCGCCTGCCGCAGCATCTGCACGACCTCGGCGCCCTCCGCGATCTCCTTCGTCACCTTCTGGTCCGCGGGGAATTCCACGACGAGCGTGTCGCCGTCGACGTCCACGGCCGCGGCCGAGAACAGCTGCGCCGTCGCATTGCGGCGCTTCTTGACCTCGGCGACGACTGCGGGCCACGCTCGCTTCAGCTGAGCGCGGTCGAGCTCGGCGCCGCGAGGGGGCGGGGTGTACGTCTGGACGCCGTCGTCGGGAGCCGGCGGTGCCGGAGCGGCCGCTGCCGGAGGCGCCGCAGCGGCTCCTGGAGCCGCCGCGACAGGGTCGACGGCGCTTCCGGAGGCGGCTTTCGCCGCCGATGCAGCGCCGGAGCGCCCCGGCGTGGCGGCAGGACCCGGAGCCGCGACGGGACCGGCGGCCTCCAGCGCCGCGATCCGCTCCTCCAGCGCCTCGAGCGTGAGCTCGCCCTCGGGGCGGGCCATCCGCACGAGCGCCACCTCCAGGGCCAGCCGCGCGTCCCCAGCCCAGCGCACCTCGCCCGAGAGCGAGCTGAGGACGTCGAGCGCGCGCCCGAGCCTCTCTCGGCCGAACGCCTCGGCCTGCCCGCTCAGCTTCGCCATGTCCTCGTCCGGCACGTCGACGATGCCCGAGCCGTCACCGGCCGCGGCGAGCACGAACAGGTCGCGGAAGTGGCCGGTCAGCTCCTTCGCGAACTCCGTGATGTCGACGCCGGCCTCCGCGAGCCCGGCGACCTGCCGGAAGCAATCGCCGACGTCGCGCCGCTGCACGGCGTCCGCCACGGCGAACAGCAGCGCGGAGTCCACCTCGCCGAGCAGGCCCTCGACGTCCTCGAGGGAGATCGACTTGCCCGTGAACGCCGAGAGCTGGTCGAGCGTGGAGATGGCGTCGCGCATCCCGCCTGCCGCGTGCTTGGCGATCAGCGTGAGTGCACCTGGGGCGACCGCGATGCCTTCGGCGTCCGCGATGTGCTGCAGGCGCTCGACGATGTCCTCGGCCCCGATGCGGCGGAAGTCGAAGCGCTGGCAGCGGCTGTGGATCGTCTCGGGGACCTTGTGCGGATGCGTGGTGCACAGCACGAACACGACGTGGCTCGGCGGCTCCTCGAGCGTCTTCAGCAGCGCGTTGAACGCCGAGGTCGAGAGCATGTGGACCTCGTCGATGATGTAGACCTTGTGTCCGCCGCGCGTGGCCGCGTAGCTCACCTTCGTGATGATCTCGTCGCGAATCGCGTCCACGCCCGTGCGAGAGGCGGCGTCGAGCTCGTAGACGTCCGGGTGGCGCCCCTCGGCGATGTCGCGGCAGTTGGCGCACGTGTCGTCGAAGTCCGGCGTCGGCCCCTTCTCGCAGTTGAGCGCCTTCGCGAGGATGCGGGCCGTCGTCGTCTTGCCGGTGCCGCGAGGGCCCGTGAACAGGTATGCGTGCGCGACCGTGCCCTCCGCGATCGCGTTGCGCAGCGTGCGGCTGACGTGCGACTGCCCGACGACGTCCTCGAAGCGCTGGGGGCGGTACGTGCGGTAGAGGGAGACGTGGGCCAAAGGAAGCGCCTTTCGGATGATTCGGAGACGACTATGAGAGTCTACAGGAGTGGCCGACGACCGACAGCGCCCGAGGCGGGGTCCCAGGCACCCGGCAGAGGCCGCTTAGGGCTGCTTCCTTCCGGACCTGACCCGGTTCGCGACATGCCGTCGCCCGGGACCTCGTCTCGGGCGCCGACGCGCTCCGAGGGTCATACCCTAGCACAGGCGATGCCGCCGATGCCGGGCGCGCCGATCTCGCTAACGCCCCGCGAACCGGTAGCCGACCCCCCGGCTCGGTCAACACGTTGCGAGGGGCCGAGGCACCATCCTCCACTTTCCGGCGAAGCCGACTCCCCGTTGCTCGTAGCGTGACGAGTGTCTCCGGTGAGTCGTCGCCCCAGACGGCATCAAGCCGCGAGTCGTCGTGACGCGATCGAGGTTCTGTTCCACGACGCTTCTGGTTGACGGCGCATCGTCGTCTTGGGACCGCATGCGGTCGGCTCTTTCGAATGAGCAGCTGACAGCTCGTGGGGTAAAGTGGGGGTATGGCGTGCGTGATCCTCGCCTCGCTTACGGGCTGCACGAAGCCGGCGACGGACGAGGATCGCGGGACGGCCTCGGCTGAGAGGAGCGCGCCGATGTTCACCCTCAGGTCGACCGCGTTCGAGGACGGCGGCCGGATCCCGTTCGCCTACCTGAGCACCCGATGCCCCGGGGAGAACCGCTCGATACCGTGCGAGTGGAGCGGCGCTCCCGAGGGCACGCAGTCGTTCGTCCTCGCGATCGTCGACCACGCGCCGGTCGCGCGCGAATGGGTGCACTGGGCGGTCGTCGACATCCCTCCCGACGTGACCTCGCTTTCGGAAGGCGCCTCTCGCACCTCGGCCATGCCGCCGGGATCGAGGGAGCTGGACAACACCGGGGGCTCGCCGGGGTACGGGGGGCCGTGCCCGCCTCCCGGCACCGGCGACCACCCCTACGAGGCCACCGTCTACGCGCTGTCGGTGCCGCGCCTCGACATCGCCCGGAAGGTCACGGCGAACGATCTCGACCGCGCGCTCGCGGGCAAGGTGATCGCGAAGGCGTCGCTCACCGGCCTCTACTCACGCTGATGTCCCGCCTCCTCGTCGGCACGAGCGGGTACAGCTACCAGCACTGGAAGGGCGTGTTCTACCCGCAGGGCCTGAAGCAGGCGGCGTGGCTCTACTACTACGCGGAGCGCTTCGAAGCGG
>JAJZPX010000284.1 GCA_021811025.1 Actinomycetes bacterium | reverse complement strand
GCGTCCGACGGGGCGATCATGCGGCAGTTCATCGCCGAGGCCGGGGTGATCGGGCTCGTCGGCGGGCTGGCGGGGCTCGTCCTCGGCTGGGGCTTGACGGTGCTCGGCAACGTCGCGGCCGAGGCGTCCGGCAGCGCGCTCTTCCTCGTCACGCCGCGCCTCGCGATCGGCTCGGTGGCGTTCGCCATGGGCCTCGGCGTCGTGAGCGGGCTGTACCCCGCGTGGCATGCCGCGAAGCTGAACCCCGTCCAGGCTCTGAGATACGAGTAGGGGCGGGGCGATGACCGGAAGGACGCCGATGATCGTCGCGCGGGACCTGCGCAAGCGGTACAAGCTCGGCAAGGAGAACTTCGTGGACGCCCTGCGGGGCGCGTCCCTCGAGATCGGCGAGGGCGAGATGGTCGCGATCATGGGGCCGTCGGGCTCGGGCAAGTCGACCGTCATGCACGTGATCGGGTGCCTCGACAAGCCGGACTCCGGCGAGGTGTGGATGGGCGGGCGCCGCGTCGACGCGCTGCGCGGCGAGGCGCTCAACCAGTTTCGCGGCCGTGAGGTCGGCTTCATCTTCCAGGGCTTCAACCTCGTGACGACCCTCAACGCGCTCGAGAACGTCGCTCTCGCGGCGGAGTACGCAGGCGTGTCTCGCGGCGAGGCGGCGAGGCGGGCGGCGGCGAGGCTGGAGATGGTCGGCCTCGGGGACCGCATGCGGCATCTGCCGAGCGAGTTGTCGGGCGGGCAGCAGCAGCGGGTCGCGATAGCCCGCGCGCTCGTGAACGACCCGGGCGTAGTGCTCGGCGACGAGCCCACGGGCGACCTCGACACCGTGACTTCGGACGAGGTGGTGCGGATGATGCGGGAGATCAACGAGAGCACGGGGACGACGTTCGTGCTCGTGACGCACAACCCGGAGGTCGGGGACGCCTGCGATCGCGTGATCCGGGTGCGCGACGGGGTCGTCGTCGACGAGGGACGCGGCGCGGCGTAGACTGCCATACGCTGGCAACGCGTTTGCTCCCTGAACGGCGTCGTTCAAGTGCTCGGAGGTAGCTCACATGTACTTCCAGTTCGGGTCCAACTACCTGATGCTCATGCTCGCCGCGCTCGTCATCGGAGCTGCCGCCCAGTTCTTCGTCAACTCCGCGTACCGCCGCTGGTCGCAGGTGCCGCTCGCCACCGGAAGGACGGGCGCGGAGGTCGCGCGCAAGATGCTGGACGAAGCGGGCCTGTTCGACGTCCAGGTCCGTCCGGTGGCAGGCCAGCTCACCGACAACTACGACCCGCGCTCGCGCGTGCTGAACCTGTCGCAGGGCGTCTATGACGGCAGGAGCGTCGCGGCCGCCGGCATCGCGTCGCACGAGGCGGGGCACGCGGTGCAGCACGCCCGGGCGTTCGCGCCCGCGGCTCTGCGGCAGGCGCTCGTGCCGGCCGCGAACCTGGGTTCGCAGGGCGCATGGATACTCATCATGCTCTGGATGTTCACGCGTGTCGCGGGACTCATCACGCTCGGCGCCGCGCTGTTCGGCCTCGCCGTGCTCTTCCAGGTCGTGACGCTGCCCGTCGAGTTCGACGCGTCCCGCCGCGCTATGGCGTCGCTGAAGGCGAACCTCTTCCTGCCGCACGAGCAGGTCGTCGGCGCCCGTCGCGTGCTGACCGCGGCCGCCATGACGTACGTCGCCGCCACGCTGGTGTCCGTGATGTACCTGCTGTACTTCCTCGGACTCGGCCGACGGAGGTAAGACCCCGGCAAGCGGGCCGCAAGACTCGCGCGCCATCCTCTTCGAAGAGGGGGTGGCGCGTTTGCATGGCGGCGGTGATGCCGAGGCGGCGCTGAGAGTGCTTCGGGAGACGTTCGGCTACGAGGCCTTCCGCGGCGGGCAGGCCGAGGTGATCGAGGCGGTGCTCGCGGGGCGCGACTGCGTGGCCGTGATGCCCACCGGGGCGGGGAAGTCCGTCACGTTCCAGGTGCCCGCGCGCGTCCTGGGAGGGACCACGCTGGTCGTGTCCCCGCTGATCTCGCTGATGCAGGACCAGGTGGGAGCGTTGCGCCGGCGCGGCTTCGCGGCGACGTTCGTCAGCTCGGCGCTGGAAGCGGACGAGAGGGCGCGGCGGCTCGCGGAGATGGCGCAGGGGCGGTACGAGCTCGTGTACGCCGCGCCCGAGGGGCTGGAGGGCGTCACGGCGGAGGCGTTGCGAAGCGCGGACGTGCGGCTCATAGCCATCGACGAGGCGCACTGCATCAGCCAGTGGGGCCACGATTTCCGGCCCTCGTTCAGGCGGCTGGCCGGACTGCGCGGCCGCTTCCCTCGCGCGCCCGTGCTCGCCGTGACCGCGAGCGCGACCCCGCTCGTCGTGCGGGACATCGCGCGGCAGCTGGTGCTGCGGGATCCTCACCTGCACGTCGCGTCGTTCTTCCGCGCGAACCTTCGGCTGTCGTGCGTCGAGAAGCCGCCGCGCGAGCATGTCCGCGAGGCGGTGACGCGTGTGGTTCTGGCGCACGAGGGGCAGACGGGCATCGTGTACTGCCTGTCGCGCCGCTCCGCGGACCTCATGGCCGCGCACCTCGAGCGCGAGGGGGTGGCCGCGCTCGCGTACCACGCGGGACTGTCGCCGGCCGAGCGGACGGAGGTGCAGGCGGCCTTCTCGGCCGGGCGCGCCCGCGTCGTCACGGCGACCGTCGCGTTCGGCATGGGCATCGACAAGGCGGACGTCAGGTTCGTCGTGCACCGGGACCTGCCGGCCGGGATAGAGTCGTACTACCAGGAGATCGGGCGGGGAGGCCGCGACGGAGACCCCGCCGAGTGCGTCATGCTGTACTCGTGGGCGGACGTGCGCGTGCACGACGCGCAGGCACGCGGCTTGCCGCCGTCCTCGCGCCGCGCGGCGCGCAGGCGTGCGCGGGATGCCTACCGCCTGGCGAGGTCGCGGTCCTGCCGGCACCGCTCCGTGTCCGCCTACTTCGGAGAGCGTCTGCCTTCCTGCCGCACGTCGTGCGACGTGTGCCTGCCGGCGCTCGTCCGCGCCGGCCGCGGCCCTCCTGCCGGGAGGGCCACCTGCTAGAATGACGGGACCGAGACACGAGAGGAGAGCGGGTGGCGGACGAGCGCCCGATGTCGGTCACCGAGGCGATGACGCTGGCCCGCGGCACCCTTGAGGGTCTTTCGC
>JAJZPX010000283.1 GCA_021811025.1 Actinomycetes bacterium | reverse complement strand
ACCCGTAGACCACCGCGACCGTCGCCACGGTCGAGACGACGGAGCCGATCCCGCCCCACACGCCGCCGAAGAACGTCCCGGTCCAGTATGTGAACCAGACGAAGAGCCCGAGGGGCACGACGACGATGAGCGCTGCCACCAGGCTCAGCCCCTTGCTGTTGTACGCCTTCGCCGCCTCGTCCTCGGGCCGCCCAACCAGCATCCGCCCGTCGATAGCCATCGCGAGCCTCCTTGTGCGTCCGCTACGACAATCGGCAAGCGAAAGCGACGGCATGAGGCGCCGTGCCCGGGCCGAAAGGTAGAATGGGCGCGACGGCGGGCTTCGCCGCCGTCGCCGAGCCGGCTCGAGCGGACTCGCTACGCTCGCAGCTCAACCGGCTCTCCCTCGCAGCTGATGCGGCGGCCTCGGAGGGCACGTGGACCAGGCGCTCATCCTCGACAGATACCGGCCCCTGGCCGACCTCGGCTCGGGCGGTCACGCCTCGGTCGTCCTCGCCTTCGACACTAAGATGGGGCGGAGGGTCGCGATCAAGCGCCTGCCGTTGCCGCTGGACGCCTCGGGGCGCGTCCGCCGCGCGGGGCTTGCGGAGGCGCGCACCGCGGCGATGCTCTCGCACCCGTCGATCGTCACGGTGTTCGAGTGGGACACCGACTCGGACGAGGCGTTCCTCATCCAGGAGTACGTCGAGGGGGTGTCGCTGGCGGAGCTGCTGCGCCGCCTCGGGCGGCTCGATCTCGACGAGACAGCCGCGGTCCTCGGCCCGGTCGCCGACGCGCTCGCGTTCGCGCACTCCAACGGCGTGCTGCACCTAGACGTCAAGCCCGAGAACGTGCTCGTGGCGCGCGACGGCGCGGTGAAGGTGGCCGACTTCGGCATCGCCGCGCTGACGGACGCGGGCGGGGAGGCGTGGGCCGCCGAAGGCACGCTCGGCTTCATGCCTCCCGAGCAGCTGCTCGGCGAGCCGCTCGACGCGCGCACGGACGAATGGGCGCTCGCCTCGCTCGCGTTCGAGCTGCTCGCGGGCGCCAACCCATTTGCGGCCGGGTCGCCGGCCGACGCGCTCGCCCGCGCGAGGGCCGTGCCGCTGCGCGGCCCGTCCGAGCTCGTGCGCGGGATTCCCGTCGCCGTCGACGACGTCCTGTTCGCCGCGCTCGCTCCCGAGCCGGCCGACCGCTACGACACGGTCGAGCCGTTCGCGCGCGCTCTGGCGCCGCACCTCGGCGATGCCGGAGCGGGCCGCGAGGCGCTGGCGGCGACGGCGCGCGAGTTGACCGCCGACGACGTCGAGGAGGAGGCCGAGGCGTACGAGCGGCTCGGCCTGTGGGACCGCTGGGCGTGGCTGTCGCCGTCGGCGACCAGGGCCGGCGCGCTGCTCGTCTGCGGCTGGCTCGCGTTCCTCGGCCTCACGCCGTTGCGGCTGGGGCTCGCCTCCACGGCGGGCGCGACGCTGCTCGTCGCCGCCGCGGCCGCCGCCGCGCCCGCGCTCGGCGTCGGGCTTTCGCTGCTCGCGTTCGTCACCGGCAGCGCGGTGGCGCGAACTTGGGGCGCGGCCACGGTCGGCGCCGTCGGCCTGATCGCCTGGGCGACGCTCGGCCGGCGACGGCGGGGCGACGGCCTGCTCGCCCTGAGCGCGCCCTTCCTCGCGTTTGCCCGCGCCGCGCTCGCCGTGCCTCTGCTGCTGGGCTTCACCTTCGAGCCGCTGCCCGCGGCGGCTGCCGCTGCTCTCGCGGCGCTCTTCACCGCGCTGTTCTCGGCCGCCGCGGGACGTGCCGCGCCGCTGCTGTCGGTCGACCTCGCCACGCTGGCCGACCCGTGGCCCGCGCTGTCGCTCGCAAGCCTGCGCGCCTCGCTTCTCGCGCCCGGGCCGCTGGTCGCCCTGGTCGCGTGGGCGGCCGCGGCCGCGCTGACGTCCGTCTTCTGCCGCCGCGGCACGAGACTCGCTGCTGTCCTCGGCGTCGCCCTCGGCGGGTCCGCGCTCTTCGGCGGGTACGCGCTCTGGTCGCTCCTCGGAGGAGCCGGCCCCATGCCGCAGGCGGCCGCCATGCAGCAGCTCGCCGTGTCTCTTATACTGATGGGGATCGTCATCGCCCTCGGGCCCCCCGTTCGGGGCGAGCCGGACGACGGGCCCGCCGACCGGGAAGCCGGGTAAACCTCAACCAGCCATGAGCATCCTCTCGGACTTCGAGGACAGAGTCGCGAACGCCGTCGAAGGGCTCTTCGCCGGAGCGTTCCGCTCGCCCGTCCAGCCCGTCGAGATCGCGAAGGCGCTGGCGAAGGCGATGGACGACGGGCGCGCGGTCGGCGTCGGCAAGGTGTACGCGCCCGTGAGCTACACCGTGGCGCTTTCGCGCGAGGACCGCCGCAACCTCGGGGAGTTCACGAACACGCTCGAGGGCGAGCTGGCGACGTACCTCGCCGACCACGCGCGCGAGCAGGGCTACACTCTCACGGTGAAACCGCACGTGAGCTTCGACGTTCACGACGACCTCAAGCTGGGCCGCTTCCGCGTCTCCGCGGACCTCGCGCCCGCCGAGACCGCCGCCGAGCCGGAGCCCTCGCCCGAGATCGAGCCCTCCGCGCCGTCCTCGGCCGCCGTGCCGGCGCGCCCCGCGTCACATGCGGTCGCTACGCTGACGGTGGGCGACCACGACGTCGTCCTCAGCGGCGCGCGCCTCGTGATCGGCCGCCTGCACGGCTGCGACGTCTGCCTCGCCGACGCCAACGTGTCTCGCAGGCACGCCGAGCTCGCCGCGGCGGGCGGGACCTGGAGCGTGCGCGACCTCGACTCCACGAACGGCACGTTCGTCAACGGCAAGCCGGTGGCCGAGACGCCGCTGGCGGACGGCGACGTGATCGAGGTGGGCACCACCCGCCTCGTCTACCACGCTCCGAGGAGCCGCGCATGATCGACGTGACGCTGCTCTTCGGGAAGCTGCTCTTCCTCGTCCTGCTGTACTTCTTCCTGTTCGCGGCGGTGCGCTCCGGCCTCGGGGCGATGGCCGCGGCCTCCCCCAAGAAGCAGGCCGGCCCGCTCGCGCTGGTGGTCGCCGCGGGGCCGCCCGAGCTCGTCGGCGTCCGCGTCCCGCTCACGGAGCGCGTCACGATCGGCCGCTCGCCCGAATGCGACGTCGCCATCGCCGACGACTTCGTCTCCTCCGACCACGCGGC
>JAJZPX010000282.1 GCA_021811025.1 Actinomycetes bacterium | reverse complement strand
AGGAGAGGCGCCACTACTAGGCTCGTGACAGACGGCTTCGCTGCTGTCACGAGCCGGCCGGATCGAGCAGACGCCGCGCGCAGCTCATCCGGCCGCGGCCGACTACCCCTCCACCTCGGCGATGACCTCCAGCAACCGCGCGTGCAGCGCGGGGTTGGCCGCGACGAGGTCGGTGGTCGCGGCGGTCCACCCGCCACCGGCGGTGTCCGTGACGAGCGCGCCCGCCTCTCGCAGGATGCACACGCCGGCCGCCATGTCCCACGGCCGCAGCGCGAGCTCCCAGAACGCGTCGACCCGGCCGCACGCGGCCTCGCAGCAGTCGATCGCGGCCGACCCGTCGCGGCGGACGTCGTGAGCGGTGCGGATGACGGCCGAGAAGATGCGCAGCTGGCGGTCGAGCGTGACCGTGCGCTCGTAGGGGAAGCCGGTCGCGATGAGCGCGGACGGGATGTCCGGCGCGGACGTGCAGCGGATGGGGACGCCTCCGAGGAAGGCGCCGCCGCCGGCCTCTGCCGTGAAGAGCTCGCCGGTCACCGCGTTCAGCACGGCCCCGGCCACCGGCTGCCCGTCGCGCAGGCACGCCACTGAGACCGAGTAGCACGGGTAGCCGTGCACGAACGAGGTCGTGCCGTCGAGCGGGTCGATCACCCAGACCTCGGCCTCGTCCAGCGAGCCTTCCTCGACGCCGGCGAGCCTGTAGACCTCGGGCTCCTCGACGACGAACCTCGCGCCCGGGACGGCGGCCGCGATCGACGCGACGACCGCCACGCCGCTTGAGACGTCGACCTCGGTGACGAAGTCGACGCCCGAGCTCTTGGTGCGGAGCTTCTCGTAACGGCCCGCGTGCTGCCGGATGATCTCCGCGCCCGCGCGTGCCGCCTGTGCCGCCGTTTCGAGTGCAGTGTGCGCCATTCGCTCTCCCTTAGAGGGAATGATGGATAGATGTGCCGCACGATCCTTCGCGCGTCCCATGGTACCCGACGTGAGGAGACACCATGATCGGCCGAGGCTTCTCTGACCCTCTCGACGAGGCGACAGTCGCCGAGCTGCGGGAACGGGCGCGACGGTGCCGTGGAGCCGTGCTCACCATGACGACGCTCGCCGACTCGGGCCACCCGGGCGGGTCGTTCTCGTCGATGGAGATGCTGCTCGCGCTCTACCACTTCGCGCGGCTGCGCCCTTCCGAGCCCGGATGGCCCGAGCGCGACCGGGTCGTCGTGAGCCACGGGCACGTCTCGCCGGGTGTGTACTCGTCGCTCGCCGATGCCGGCTTCTTCGAGATGGAGGACCTCGTCGCGCACTTCCGGCAGGCCGGCTCGCCCTTCGAGGGGCACGTCGCGCGCGGCGTGCCCGGCGTGGAGTGGACGACCGGCAACCTCGGGCAGGGCCTTTCGGCCGGGCTCGGGTTCGCGTTCGGCTCGCGAATGACCGGCACGGCGTGGCACACGTTCGTCGCGATGAGCGACGCCGAGCAGAACAAGGGGCAGGTGGCCGAGGCGCGACGTGCGGCCGCGAAGTACGAGCTCGTCGACGTCACCGCGATCGTCGACGTGAACGACGCGCAGATCTCCGGCCCGGCGCACGTGGTGATGCCCGTGCACATCCGCGAGGACTGGGAGGCCGACGGCTGGGACGTCGTGGAGGTGGACGGGCACGACTTCCGCGAGGTCTACGGCGCGCTGAGGGAGGCGGTCGCCGACAAGTCGCGCCCCCGCGCCATCCTCGCACGTACGCACATGGGGTGGCCCGTGTCGTTCATGACCGACCGCTTCGAGTACCACGGGCGGGCGCTGACGAGCGACGAGTACGTGCGGGCGATGGCGGAGCTCGGCCTGCCCGACGAGCTCGAGCGGTACCGCGAGCTGCGGACACGGCCGGTAGGGACCGAGCGCCTCGACATCTCTCCTCCGCGCGCTCACGTCGCCGCCGGGCAGCCGCGGACGTACACGCGCGAGAAGGACGTCGACGACCGCGGGGCGTGGGGGAGCGCGCTCCGGGACGTCGCCGAAGCGAACGCGGACGTCCCGATCGCCGTCTTCGACTGCGATCTGATGGAGTCGGTGCGCACGGAGGGCTACGCGAAGGCGCGGCCGCAGCTGTTCCTCGAGTTCGGCGTCGCCGAGAGCAACACGGCGACGTGTTCCGGCGCTCTCTCGATCGTCCCCGGGGTGGTGTCGATCTGGGCGGACTTCGGCGTCTTCGGGATCGACGAGGTGTACAACCAGCAGCGCCTGAACGACATCAATCACGCGAGCCTCAAGCTCGTCGTCACCCACTGCGGGCTCGACGTCGGCGAGGACGGCAAGACGCATCACTGCCTCGACTACGTGGGCGCGTTGCGGGCCTTCTTCGGGTGGAAGGCGATCGTGCCCGGCGACCCGAACCAGACGGACCGCGCGGTGCGCTGGGCGCTGGGGGAGCCCGGGAACGCGTGCATCGCCGTGGGTCGCAGCAAGCTGCCGGTCATCCTCGACGCCGGCGGACGGCCCTTCTTCGGGGACGGCTACGAGTTCCGCTACGGCGCGATCGAGTGGCCGCGCGAAGGCGAGGACGCCGTCATCCTGGCGATGGGGACGGTGGCGCCCTCGTGCGTGAACGCCGCCGATACGCTGGCGCGCGAGGGCCTGCGCGTGGGCGTGGGCGTGGTGGCTTGCCCACTCGAGCTCGAGCACTTCGGGATGGAGCGGGCAGCGGACGCGCCGCTGCTGCTCACGGCAGAGGACCACAACGTGCGCAGCGGTCTCGGGTCGTGCGTGGCGGATTGGCTCGCGGACAACGGGCGGGTCACACGCCTCGTGCGTCTCGGGGCGGACCGCTACGAGACCTCGGGCTCGGCGAAGGACCTGCTGCGGAGCGCGGGGCTGGACGCCGAGGGGATCGCGGGTGCGGTGCGAGGGGCGCTGGTGGAGGCGCGCTAGCTAGCCGGAGGCGCCGGCTCCCGGCATCGCCTCGCGCGTCCGCAGGGCGCGCAGCACGAGCGCGTCAGCCCCCGCGTCCTCGCGCGCGCTCGCGCGGACGCCGCGCTCGGCCAGCACCTCGAGCACCGCCGCCACCGCGCGGGGTACCGCTGCGTCGACCTCGGGAGTGAGGCCGAGCTCGAGCCCGCTCATGTCGGCCACCTGCACCCCGACGAAGTCGGCGGCCGGGCGGATGCCCGCGAGCTCGGCCGCCT
>JAJZPX010000281.1 GCA_021811025.1 Actinomycetes bacterium | reverse complement strand
AGCACGGCCGTGTCGCGGTACTTGTGCTGCAGTCCGGTCATCAAGGTGTTCGCGGCTTCGTCCGAAGGGTCGAGGCCGCCGAATCCGTCCAGCTCGCCTTCAGATGGGAGAATGAGGCGGCGGATCGGGTCCGCCGGGTCGGCGGGATCGATCAGCCCGAGATAGTAGTCGTTCGAGCGGAACGCGTAGCGCAGCGACACGGCCCTCGCGGATCCGAGATCGAGCTCGCAGAAGCGTCCGGCCTCGGCCACGTCGGTGAGGCAGCGGTTGGCGCGGCGGGGGGCGGCCCCGAGGCGGGGCGGGAAGGATGGCGTGCGGGGTGTGCTTCGCATGTCTTCTCCCTCTGTCTCGACGGCTCGGCTCTCGAGCCTCCTCTCCAGACGGGCCTGCACACGGCTTGCGAGGCAGCGGCGATGATCGGGCTGGGAACGGGATTCCGCGGCGAAGCGAAAGCCGCCGTCCGGAGGCGTGAAGCCTCAGACAGCGGCCCGACTGTCTGCGTCCTTCGAGGCAAGGTGCCTCGAACCCTGGTCGCACTTCTTCGATTGTCTCGATGTTCCTGTTGTGCGGTGCCCAGGTCCATCGAGACGCGGTGGAGAAGTTGTGGAGGTCTGCGAAGAGGATTCTTAGAATCTGCCCGTCCGGGGGCAGCAGAGGGGCGGCCCGTTCGGACCGCCCCTCTCGAGGTCAGTGCTCTGGAACTCGGCGCTACAGCTTGCGGACGTTCGACGCCTGCTGCTTGCCGTTGTTGCCCGTGGTCACGTCGAACTCGACCGACTGCCCCTCGTCGAGGGTCTTGAAGCCCTCGCCCTGGATCTCCGAGAAGTGGACGAAGACATCGTCGCCGTCCTCACGCGAGATGAAGCCGTAGCCCTTGTCCGGGTTGAACCACTTGACCGTGCCTCTAGCCATGGAACCCATCCTCTTCCTGCCCAGCCGGGCAAACAGAAGCGACGCGACTCTCCGCCATAGCCGCGGATTGTCAGGCCGCAGACATTCGGGCCGACATCTGGCCCGCAACGCCGAGTATATGCGAAAGTCTGTCCGATGTAACCCGGCGAGTTGACTCACGAGGAACGAGGAACGTGCTCGACGGAAAGGGCGGCCCCATCGGGGACCGCCCTTCAGCGAGTCTACGTCGAGGATCGGCAGCTAGACCTTGCGGATGTTGACCGCCTGCTGCTTGCCGTTGTTGCCGGTGGTCACCTCGAACTCGACCGTCTGGCCCTCGTCGAGGGTCTTGAAGCCCTCGCCCTGGATCTCGGAGAAGTGCGCGAACACGTCGTCGGCGCCCTCGATCGAGATGAAGCCGTAGCCCTTGTCCGGGTTGAACCACTTGACCGTACCTCTAGCCATTCCAAACCACCTATTCCTGCCCCCTCGGGGCAAACAAATGCGACCCGACGATCCGCGCATGAAAGCGGATGTCAGGCCGCAGACATTCGAGCCCTGCCTCGGGCCCGCGGACACAGTGTACGCGAAAACCGGGCCGCTGTAACGCAAAGGCAGCCCTGCGCTTGCCGTGAGGCCCACGGTGCCTGCAAGATGTTGCCGTTGGGAAGGGGCACGCGACGGTCGTGCTCCGGGAGCGAGAGGCCGTGAAATGGCAGGGGAACGCCCGCTCACCGCACTGCAGATCATCTTCTCGTTCTTCCTCGGACTGATGGTCACGGCGTTCATCGGCGTAGGCGTCTACACGTTCTACCCGCCGTCCGAGACGCGCTTCCAGGAGCAGATCCAGACTCTGTCGCGGCAGCAGGAGGACATCCAGAGCTTCAAGGATCCCTCGAAGCTGACGGCCGAGGACCGCACGAGGTTGCGGCAGATACAGGACCAGCTGCGCGCCGCCCAGGACGCAGAGCAGGCCCGGCGCGAGGTCTGGGGGAGGAACACGAGCATCATCCTCATAACCTTCGCCACGTTGGCGATGGGCGTGTCGCTCGTGCGCGCCGACCAGCTTCGCGTCATCAGCAACGGGCTGCTGCTCGGCGGCCTGTTCACGATGATCTACGGGACTGGATGGATCATCGCGACGGGCACTTCGAAGGCCCGGTTCTTCGTGATGGCGGCGGCGCTCGCGATCACGCTCGCGCTCGGCTATCTCAAGTTCGTTCGCGGCCGGCCGGGACGCGCCGAGATGACGGCGAAGCCGGGCGCCGCCGCGAGCGCCGACGTCGCCGATCTCACCGTGCGCGTCGAAGCTCTCGAGGCGAGGCTTGCGAGCGTGGCCGATGCGTTGCGCGAGCCGAGGGAGCGCCGCTAGCGCGGACGCTGTCGCGGGTAGGCGGCGAGGCGGGGTGCACTCGCGAAGGCGCCGCTACTTCCCGTATCGCCCTCGCTCTTCGGCTACGAAATACTGCCGGTGCGGGTCGTTCGGGCCGCTGCCGACTTCGACGATGATGCCCCGCTCAACCAGCTTTGCGAGGCGCGTCCTCACCGCGCGCGTCGTCAGTCCCACCCGCTCGGCGATGCCCCGCGTCGGCAGGCCCTCGCTCTGAAGCGCGGCGAGAATCTCTCCGTCCACCGGGTCCAGCCCCGCCTCGTGTTCTCGAGAGGAGTACAGCGTGACTCGAAAGTGCGTCCCGAGCTCCTCGAGCAGCGGATCGGGCAAGCCCGCTTCTCGGCACGCCGCAGTCATCCGCCGCACGCCGCTGCCCCACTGCTCGATGAGCCGGAGCTCGCGAAAGACCCTGCCGATGACGCGGTTGCGGAGCTTTGAGACTCCCGCGAGCACGTCGGGGATGGTCAGCCCGGGCACGAGGTTCCCCGGATTCTCGATCTCGATGCGGTCGTCGTAGACGGAGACCCGGATCGGCGAGCCTGTCTGGCTGTAGTCGGCATGCACGACCGCGTTCGTCAGCGCCTCGCGCACGGCGACGAGCGGATACTCCCACCACTCCTCGTGCCGGACACGGCCGATCTCGAGCCGGCGCAGGACGTGCCGCTGCACGAATTGCATCCCGAGCTCGACTTGCTCCGGGAGCGACGCGGCGCCGAAGTCCTTCGAGTCGATGATGGTGTGGCGGTCCGTGCCCTTGAAGCGGGCCGCTCGAACCTCGGCATCGGGGAAGTGAACGTCGCGGTCCCGGCCGAACAGCAGGATGCCGCCGACGGTGGGGACGTGCTTGCCCTGGTGTCCCGTCACCAGCCGGAGCGTCGTCAGACCGCGCACCCGACATCCTCAAA
>JAJZPX010000280.1 GCA_021811025.1 Actinomycetes bacterium | reverse complement strand
GCTCCCCCTGCGTACGCCGCGGCAGAAGCGCTCGCGCCGCCGACGACCGCCCCGATCACGACACCGGTCGCGAGCCCGGCGCCCAAGCTCCATCCCGCCGGCTTCCAGGACGGGCCCGCCTCGGCTTCGCGTGACAGATCCCGCCGGGACGCTTCGACGACCGCGACGTTGCCCGCCGCGACCCCCGTGGCAAGCCGCGCCATGAACAGCATGAACGCGTCGCCCGCCCACGCGAGCACGAAGAGCGCCTCGGCCGTCACCAGGCACGTGCCGACCAGGACCGACTTCCTCCCCCACCTCGCCGACAGCGGCCCCAGCCACACGGCGGCGAGCAGCGCGGTGATCACGGGCACCGCCACGAGCGCCGCCGCGCCGGGCACGCCGAGGCCGAATCGCCGCGCCATCTGCGGCAGCAGCGGCAGCAGCAGGCCGATCGCCAGCAGGTCGGCGAACTCGACCGACCCCAGCACGAGATCGTCCCTGCGCATCGGCACCTCCCCGCACCCGCTTCCCCGTGGATTGATACCCGCGGATGCGAAGCGGGCCGCCCACGGACGGCCCGCCTTGAGATCTCGCGCCTGCGTGCTACTCCAGGTAGTCCTTCAGCTTGCCGCTGCGGCTCGGGTGACGCAGCTTGCACAGCGTCTTGGACTCGATCTGCCGGATGCGCTCCCGCGTGACGCCGAACTCGCGCCCGACCTCCTCGAGCGTCCGCGGATGCCCGTCCATCAGGCCGAACCGCAGCTCGATCACCTTGCGCTCGCGCTCGGACAGCGAGTCCAGCACCTTGCTCAGCTGCTCCTGCAGCATCGAAAAGCTGGCCGCCTCCGGCGGCACGACCGCCTCGGAGTCCTCGATGAAGTCGCCGAGCTGGGAGTCCTCCTCCTCGCCGATCGGAGTCTCGAGGCTCACCGGCTCCTGCGAGATCTTCATGATCTCGCGGACGCGCTCGGCCGTCATCTCCATCTTGCCGCCGATCTCGTCGGGCGACGGCTCTCGCCCGAGATCCTGCAGCAGCTGCCGCTGCACGCGAATGAGCTTGTTGATGGTCTCGACCATGTGCACGGGGATGCGGATCGTGCGCGCCTGGTCCGCGATCGCTCGCGTGATCGCCTGGCGGATCCACCATGTCGCATACGTGGAGAACTTGTAGCCCTTGGTGTAGTCGAACTTCTCGACCGCGCGGATCAGCCCGAGGTTGCCCTCCTGGATGAGGTCGAGGAAGAGCATGCCCCGGCCGACGTAGCGCTTCGCGATCGACACCACGAGCCGCAGGTTCGCCTCCACGAGCTGCTTCTTCGCGTGCAGCCCGAGCGCCTCGACGCGCTGGAGCCGGCGCCCCTCTGCGCGGTCGACCTTCTCGCGCTTCGCCGCGGCGTCCTCGAGCCTGGCCGCCGCCTCGAGACCGGCCTCGATCTTCATCGCGAGGTCGACCTCCTGCTTGGCGGTCAGCAGCGGGACCTTGCCGATCTCCTTGAGGTACATCCGCACGGGGTCGCTCGTGAGAGGCGCGACGGTCGCGGTGTCGTTGCGCCGCTTCGGCTTCTTCTTCGCCGTCTTGGTCGCCGCGGCCTTCGGAGGCGCGACGGACGCCGCGACGGTGATCTCGGCGCCGACCGCGGCGACGGCGGCGACGGCGGAGTCCTCCTCCTCGGGCGTCACGCCCTCCGGCACTTCGGCGCCGGCCTGCTCCTCGGCGAGGATGCGCTCGACGTCGGCCGAGAGGTCCTCGGACGTCTCCGCGATGATGTCTATGCCGTTCCGGCTGAAGTAGGCGTAGATGTTCTCGACCTGCTCCTCCGACAGGTCGATGTCGCCCAGCGCGCCCTGCACCTCGTCGTCGGTGAGGTTGCCCTTGCTCTTCCCGATCTTGACGAGCGTCTTGACCTCGGCGAGCTCGAGCTCAGGCGCGACCTTCGTCTTCGTTTCGCCGGTGTCCTTCTTCGCGGTCACTGAGCCCTCACGCCTCCATGTCCTGTGCCGCCCGCAAGCCGATCTCTCCGCAGCTGATCACGCTGCGACTTCAGTGCCATCTCCCTGCATACCAGGTCGTCATATGCGGACCGGTCCTTTACCGGGTCGAGCGCCTGACGCTGCGATTGTATGTTCAAGATTTGACGTCCGAGCGAGAATTCCTTGAGCCTGCCGGTCAACTGCCTCAAGTGTTCTTCATCCTGCGCGGGATCGCCCTCGCTCACGATGTACGCGCTCATCGAAGCAGCCACGGTTGATTCCCGCGACTCGGCGAACTCGAACAGCGCGTGACCCGTGAGGTTCCCGGCGTCCACGAGGACGGCGAGCAGCCTCCGCCGCTCCGGGTCGCAGATCGCGTCCCCGTCAAGCAACTCCTGTGCCTGCCGCCTCAGCCCCGGCGAGCGCGCGAGCAGCCGCAACACCTCTTCCTCCGCGAGGCGCTCGGGATCGGTCAGCGGCGGCGCGGCCGGCACCGCACGGCCGTCGTCCGTCCCCCGGGGATTCGACTTCCGCCTGCCCTTCGCGGCCGACAGCACCGCCTGCTGCACCGTCGCGTAGTCGACCTGCAGCCTGCCCGCGAGCTCGTTCGCGTAGTCGTGGACAAGCAGCGAATCGCTGACCTGCGCCAGCAATCCAGCCGCGGCGCGCATGGCCGCCGAACGCCGTTCGGGGCTCGCGAGGTCGTGCCCTGCGAGGCGCTGCTCCAGCAGGAACCGCAGCAGCGGCTGCGCGCCGGCCACCAGCGCCTCCATCGCCTCCGCGCCCCGCTTCGCGACGTAGTCGGCGGGATCGAGGCCGTCGGGGATGAGCGCGACCGTGAGCTCGAGCTTGCCGGCCTGCGACTCCGGCCTCGCCTGCCACCCCAGGAACTCCTCCGCGCGCGTCGCGGCGCGGACGCCGGCGTCGTCGCCGTCGAAGAGGTAGACGACGCGCTTGGCGAACCGCGCGAGCAGCTTGACGTGCTGCTCGGAGAGCGCGGTGCCGAGCGTGGCGACCGTGTACGGCAGCCCGGCGAGGTGCATCGCGATGACGTCGGTGTAGCCCTCGACGACGACCGCGGTGCCGGTGCGCACGATCTCGTTCTTCGCGCGCTCTATCGCGTACAGGTTCGCGCTCTTGTGGAAGAGAGGCGTCTCCGCGCTGTTGAGGTACTTGGGGGTGCCGTCCCCGAGCGCGCGACCGCCGAACGCTATCGTGCGCCCCGCGAGGTCCGCGATGGGAAACATCACC
>JAJZPX010000279.1 GCA_021811025.1 Actinomycetes bacterium | reverse complement strand
CGGCGTCGTCGCGGGGGGCTGGATCGGGGCGCCGGAGACCGCTTCGGCCGACGACTTCGCGGCCGAGAGGATGACGGCGGGGCGCCTGTCGCCACCGATGCCCGGACGGTGGCGGCGGCTGAGTGCGGGGGCGGCGTGGAGGGTCGGCCGCACGACGGTGCGCGTGCTGTGGCCGGAGCGCGCGGATCCCACGCTCTCGACGAACGACACCAGCGTCGTGCTGCTGCTCGAGCGCGACGGCTTCGAGGCGCTGCTTCTCGGAGACGCGGAGGAGCGCCCGCAGCAGCGGCTGCTGGACGAGGGCCGGCCGGGGCGCGTCGACTTGTTGAAGGTGGCGCACCATGGGAGCGTGAACGGCCTTCACGAAGCAGCGCTGGCGGTCTGGCGGCCGCGAGTCGCCGCGATCAGCGTGGGCGCGCGCAACGACTTCGGTCACCCCGCGGCGCGCACCCTCCGGGCGCTCGAGCGGACGGGCGCTGTCGTGAAGCGCACGGACCGCGAGGGGGACGTCGCGACGGACATGACTCCTCGCCGGCCGCTCGCGGTTCGCCCGCTCGCGCCGCGCTGTGCGACAATCGACCACGCCCGGCGACGCGCCGCCGCGCTTCCCCGAACGGCCACGATCGCGGAGACAGATGGCCACTTCCGAACTGAGCGACCTGAAGCCCGTCTACCTCATCTACGGCGACGAGGAGCTGCTCCTCGAGCGCGCGGTCCGCCGCCTGCGGGAGCGCCTGGCCAAGGTCGCGGACCTTGACTTCAACTTCGACGTCTTCGAGGGCGAGTCGGCGAGGGTGGAGGACGTCCTCGCGGCCGCCAACACGCTGCCCTTCATGTCCGAGAGGCGCCTGGTCGTCGTACGCGGCGCGGACAAGATGGCGCCGGCATCGATAGCCGCGCTCGCCGAGTACGCCTCGGACCCCGCGGAGCAGACGGTGCTGGTGCTGGTGGCGCGGCGCATCGCGAAGAACAGCAGGCTGTACAAGGCCGTCGAGAAGAGCGGTCAGACGTTCGAATGGGCGAAGCCGAAGCGCGGCGAGTACCCGGCCGAGGTCGTGAGGATGTTCGCCGGCCACGGACGGCAGGTCTCGATCGACGCGGCCGAGGCGCTGGTGCGCGCCGTCGGCCGTGACCTGCGGCGGCTCGAGAGCGAGGTGCAGAAGATCGTCGCGTACGCGGGCGATCGGGCGTCGCTGTCGCGTGAGGACATCGAGACGGTCATGGCGTTCGTGGCTCCCGCGTCGGTGTTCGATCTCACTGACGCCATCGGCGCGCGCGACCTCAGGATGTCGCTGCGACTGGTCTCGCTGCTCGTCGGCCAGGGTGAGTCCGTGCACGGCCTGCACGCGATGGCGGCGCGTCACGTTCGGTCGCTGCTCGCCACTCGGGCGCTGCTCGATCGCGGCCGGGCGACGGGGGACCTGATGCGCGAGCTGGGCATGCCGGACTGGCAGGCGCGGAAGGTGGCGCAGCAGGCACGGAGATTCGACGAGGGCGAGCTCGTGAACGCGCTGCGAGGGCTCGCCGCGGCGGAGCACGCCATGAAGACGGGCCGGGGCGACTCGCGGCTCGTGCTCGAGCGTTGGGTGGTGTCGGTCTGCAGCAGCGACTGAGCGAGGCCGGTTCCGGTAGGATTCGGAGCATGCCGTCCGAGGAGATATCTCCGGCTGACCGTCCGGCCAAGGCCAGGAACGAGCGGATCCTGCTCGCTCTGGTGATCGCCGTCTCGATGATCGCCGTGGCGCTCTTCGCCGCGGTCACGCCCGAAGGCCGCGCCCCGGACGAGCGCCTGTACTACCACGACATCCAGGAACTCGCGCGCACCGGTGCGCTGAGCAGCTCCACCGGTCACCCTCAGCTGTACTCGGCCGTGAGCCTGCCGGCGTACTTCCTCGGCCGGACCGATGCGGGGCGGCAGGAGCTCATACGTCTGCTCGGCGTGCTGTTCATGGCGGGGACCGTCTATGCGACCTACAAGACGTCCTCGGAGCTGTTCGGGGCCGGGTCGCTCGCGAGATGGGCGCCACCGCTGCTCGTCGCGCTCTTGCCGCAGTTCGCGTTCATAGCCGGCTCCGTCAACAGCGACGGCCTCCTGGCGATGCTGGCCGCCACGTTCTTCTATCTCTGCGTGCGCGTCATGCGCCGGCCCGCGGGGCCTCTGGCGCTCGTCGCGCTCGGGGCGGTGTCGGTGTTGGGCGTTCTCACGAAGCAGCGCTTCCTCGTTCTGCTGCCGGTGCTCCTGCCGGTGCTGGCCGTGGCGGCGCACGTGCGATTCGCGAAGGCCGGCAGCCCGCGGTCGCGCCGCATCGCGCTCTGGGGCTCGGCGGCAGGAGGAGCCGTTCTCGTGCTGGTCCTCGGCGTGCTCGCAGTCAAGGTCATCCCGACCGTCTTCCCGGCCGGCGCGCTCGCGTCGTGGCGGCATCTCGCCCGCGTCGTCAACCGCAGCTTCCTCGTGGACCTGTTCGCGATGACGTGGGGGCACTTCGACTGGCTCGTGCTGCCGATGAGCCTGTCCGCGTACGCGGTCTTCGCGGCGCTGTCGGCCCTCGCCGTGCTCGGGATCGCGATCGCCGTCATCCGGCGGTTCGCGCGCCGCGGCCGGAAGGCGTTGTGGGACCGCACCGCCGCGGTGTGGCTCGTCGTCGTCGCGGCGATGCTGCTGACGTTCGGCTCGGTGATCCAGTACCGCCTCGCGGGCTTCTGGCCTCAGGGCCGCTACCTCTTCATCGCTCTCGTCCCGTTCGCCCTGTTCGTCGGCAGGGGGCTCGACGAGATCGTGCCGCGCGCGATGTCGAAGGCGGCGTTCCGGGTGTTGACGCTCACGCTCGCCGCCATCGTCTTCGCCCAGATCGTGTTCGTCCTCGTCCCCTACTACTACTGACGGAGCCGTCCTGGTGCGCCGAAGCGTGCTCATAGCCGCAGGGATCATCGCCGTCACGTGCGCCGCGGCGCTGCACGCGCTGCCCCAGCGGCCGGCGCTGGTCTCGCAGGTGCAGTTCATCGACGTGAAGACCGGCATGATGCGGAACGGCGGCGACGTCGTCCAGACGTTCGAGGCGTCGGGCACGGCGACGGGCGCGAAGGTGCCATACACCACCTACGAGGCGCTTGGCGTCCGTCGCCGGGTGACGGGCGCGCTTCTCGAGGTCGAGCGAGGGCCGTCGCCGGGCGAGTGGCACGAGAGAACGCTCGCGACGGACACCGTCAC
>JAJZPX010000278.1 GCA_021811025.1 Actinomycetes bacterium | reverse complement strand
GAAGCCCTATCGGGTCGAAGAACTGCACCTTGTACCTGCCTGGAGCCACACCCCCAATCAAGTAGTGCCCCATCGCATCCGTCTGCCCGGGCAAGCCGACCCACTGCCAATCGTCACCCCCGACAAGATAGAGAGCTGCAGCCCAGACCCCTTCCAGTGGCGTCCCGTCACTCGACAGGACGGTTCCCGAGATGTGGCCCGCGGGACGCAGCACGACGTCGATGCCGGACGTGGTCTTCCCCATCTCCACCGGCACGTCGGTCCCACTCGATGGAGGAGTCGATGAAGGATACACCTGGGAGACGTGGTTGCCGGAGTAGTCGATGAACGACACCTGATAGGCGCCAGCCATCAGCTGACCCATGTCGAAGGAACCATCCGGGTTCGTCATCGCCGAACCGTAGGTGGACGCACTGGCATCCCACGCCTCGACGTCGACGTCCGCGATGCCGTCTCCGGAGAGGTCCGTCGCCCTCCCGCTGATATGACCGAACACTGCCGGAACAAGATCGATACCGTCCTTCATCTCGCCCCCGGCAAGCGTGACGGCGGAAGCCGAGGCAATCGACGACGCCGACGGGTAGTAGCAGGGCGCTGCATCGGACATGAAGTCGGGCTGGAACTGGATGTAGAAGTCGCCATCGTCCAGACCTCCCACCTCGTAGACTCCTGAAACCAGCGGAGCCGTCTGGACGAGCTGAGGAGCCCCGTGAGACAACTCCCATATGGCGACGGCACCGGAGGCTTGCGCGCCAAGTGGTGGAAGGATGTGGCCCCGGAGCCTGTTGGCTGGATGCATTGCCAGTACGACGGACGTGTCGGAGCCGGCAGCAACGGTCACGTCTTGCGCCGCCTCCAGGTTCTGCGCCTGTCCGGAATACGCGCTCGCGTACTGCCTCGACGGGTCCGTCGCCATTACACGGTACGCGCGGGGCGCAAGCGGTCCAATGTCCGCCTGCCCTGCGCCGTCGGAAGTCGCACTGCCAGCGATCTCCCAGCTCGATCCAGTCGCGTCCCAGGAATACGCTCGAACGGTGATCGCCGACAGCGGAAGCGACGCTTCTTGCGAAAGGACGGATACGCGCAGATGCCTCTGCGTCCTCAGCAGTTCAGAGACCGCAACGGGACGTCCAGCCTCGACCAGGATGTCTGTGGCGGAGTCCTCGTCGCTCTCTCCGTCGTAGTACCCATCGGCGTAGCGACCCTGCGGATCACTGAACCGCAACCGGTAGCGCCCGGGGCTCACGTTGTTGAACCAGTACTGACCACCGTAGGTCGAGAGCGTCGTCTGCTCAAGAACCCACGTCTGACCCAGGTACTGGAGCAGATCGACCTGTATTCCGTCAGGCGAGCCGCCGGCGCCATTGCGAACGCTTCCCGACACAGGCACGAAAGGCCAGACGGTCAGCGTCGTCACGTCTGACATCGCGCCGTCCTCAAAGAGGGCGCGCACAAAGCCGTAGCACTCTCTCGGGAACGACCCGGGCACGAGATTCGTGACATACGGAGGTCTGACGTAGGTAGTAGTAATGGACGTGCCTGCGCTCTGCCACGCCGTGAGATCCTGTGTGTTCGGCTGTGATCCGAACGCGAACTGGTATTCCGCAACTTGAAGTGGCAGCGGGGGCGGAGACCAGCCAACCGCGAACGTGCGTCCATCCGGGTAGCTTCTCGCTGCGGCCTCCAGCGGTCCGGGCCGCGACCCGACCCAGATCGGAAGCGACTGTGGCACGCCCCAGTTGCCCGCCGCGTCGTAGGAGGTCACCTCGAGCAGGTGCTCACCTGGGGAGAGATGCCCAAGCTCGACATCGGGACAGAACGCGTCGTTCACCGAACCGCCGTCCAAGGCCCATCGATAGAAGACGAACGCGGTCTCGATGCCGTTGTCGGAGGGGTCCTTCTGAGACAGATGCACGGTGCAGGTGTCGGATTGGGTTTGAGGGACTCCACCGGGATAGGAGACGGTGATGGTGCCCGGCGCCGTGCGATCCACCACGATCCGACGAGCGCCACACTCCTCGTAGGGGGTGGTGAAACCGTCGGCGGCGCGTGCTCGGACGATCGGGATGATGCGCCCTTCAGGTAAGTCGACCGCGAAGTGGAAGGCCGCGTCCATCGAGCCGAAGGCGCCATCAGACGGTGTTGCAGGTATCCACGTCTCGCCCATGTCCAGCGAGTAGTCCACACCGTCGATCGTCGACGGTGTGGAAACGGCTCTTCCAGAGAAGGTCATCGACGTCGCCGACGTCGGATTCGAGGCGGGTGGATCGAGAGTGATGTACGAGACGTCAAGATCGCTGCGGGAAAGCGGGGTCACGAGCGCGTACCCCGTCGCATCCTCGTCGGCGAACAGCTCTTCTTGACCATTGTCGCGGAACAACCTGATGTCACGGAGCGAGAGCGAACCGGACGCGCGCATGTTCGCCCACGTCGTCTTCACGTTCGGCATCAGAGTCAGGGTAGCGGGTCCCGATGGGAGGTTCGCAGTCGCAAACGCCTGGGCGACGACCACGCCGCTCGCGTCTGTCAGATTAGCCCTTAGGTCGTACTGCCCTGCCTCCTCGACCGCGATGCCGCAGTCAAGCGCCAGCGTGTCGAGCTTCCCCCTGGACCCCGATTGTACCGACTCACTGAAGCTTCTGGTCAACCTCGCCGAATGGACACCCACCGGAAGCAGAGCTCCGACTGCTCGATCCGCTGTCGGAGAGGAGGCTTCGATGGAGATCAGACAGGATCCCGGCGCTGAGGGCGCAGTCGTCTCCCCACGGTAAACACCGCCACCCACATCGGCGAGTGTCACCGCCTCGCTTTCAACGACCGCCCTGACATCGGCCCCAGAGATGGGGGAATCCGAGCTGAACGTGGCCGAGAGCACGAAGCGATCGCCAGCCTGAACGTCTTCTGGAACAGCGTCTACGGTGAGACGGGCGCGTCCGCTGGAGACACCGCGGATTTCGGCAAGCCCCACGGCTCCCGGAAGACCGAGCGGATCATGCAGGCGAACCGTGTAGGTGCCCGGAGAAGAGTACGGCACGTTGACCGAGCACTCCCATGTCCCGCTCGCCTCTACGCTCTCGCTCACTCCGGCGCGCGCACCATCCGGTCCCTGCCCCTGCGCGCAGACTCGCGCTTTCCCGCCTTCGAAGTGCGCGGAGAAACCGTCATGAACCGGCGCGCCTTCGAGCGGCTCAACGCCGAGCGCTTCGAAAACGG
>JAJZPX010000277.1 GCA_021811025.1 Actinomycetes bacterium | reverse complement strand
CCGGCCTGCTGGCAGGGTCGCTCGCGCTCGCGTTCTTCCTCGGCGGGCTGCTCGCCCGGCTGCTGGCGGTGATCTGACGTGCGGGGCGAGAAGCGGACGGCCGAGGCGCCCAAGCTGCGCTGCCCGAGGTGCGGGCTCGTGTCCGAGGGGCTGCGCTGCCCGCGGTGCAACGCGGTCAAGGTCGACGGGTGCGGAGGCAGCTGCGGGAGCTGCAAGCTGGCGTGCGGGGTGCGGCGGAAGGGCGGCGGAGCCTAGACCGCCGGCACGCTGCGGATCGAGAGCACGTCGTGCACGCGCCGGACGGCCGCGATAGTGCCTTCGCCTGCCGCCTGGTCCGTCTCGATCAGCATGAGCGCCCGTGCGCCGCGGCGCACGCGGCTCACACGCATCCCCGCGATGTTGACGCCCGCCGCGGCGAGCGCGGCGGAGACGCCCGCGATGACCCCCGGGCGGTCGACGTGCTCCACGACGAGCGTCGGCAGCTCGCCCGTGGCCTCCACGTCGAAGTCGTCGATGCGCGTGACGACGACGTCTCCTCCGCCGACCGAGCATCCCTGCACGAGCATCTCGCGCCCGTCGGGGCCGGCGAGATGGAAGCGCGCGGTGTTGGGGTGGGCGTCGCCTAGGTCGGCGGTCTCGAAGCTCGCCTCGAGGCCCGCTTCCTTCGCGAGCGCGAACGCCGAGGGGATCCGCTCGTCGTCCGTGTCCATTCCGAGCAGACCGGCCACCAGCGCGAGGTCGGTGCCGTGCCCGTGCCCGGTCGAGGCGAAGCTGCCGTGCAGGAGGATCCTCGCGCGCACCGGCTGCGCGCCGAACACGGCGGCGGCGAGGCGGCCGAGGCGGACGGCTCCCGCGGTATGCGACGACGACGGCCCGATCATCACGGGGCCTACGATCTCGAAGACGCTCCGTACGTGTGACACTCTCGCCTCTCACATCCGGAGCCGGCCCCATGGCTGGCTTCCTTCTTGCTTCCTGCGCGACTCGGACAGAGAGTATACTGCGCATCGGCGCCTCGGCGTCAGGTTCAGGCAAGCACAAAGGAAGGGAAACGCATGTCCAACCAGAAGATGATCATCGCCCTACTCGGCGTGGTCGCCGTCCTGCTCGCCGTGATAGTCGGCGTGCTCGTCTTCAGGAGCCCCGCGGTCCCGAACGTCGACACGAGCGCGCTCCCGTCGCAGTCGCCCTCCACGCCCGGCACGTCGACGGGCATGCCGAGCGCTGCGCCGAGCGGGCCGTTCGACCCCGCGAAGGCGACCAAGGTCGACGGCGACCCGAAGTCGCACGTCGAGAAGTACTTCAAGTCGATCGTGGACAAGGACTGGACGACCGCCTACAAGCTGCTTCCCACCGACAAGCAGGCGTCGTACGGCAGCGCCGACGCGTTCGGCCAGCAGCTGGCGTCGTACGGCGCGACCGGCTACAAGATGGGGACGTCCTCGGCGCAGGGTGACAACGAGACGGTGCAGGCGTCGCTCACCACGAGCGGCGGGAGCTTCACGTACGTCTGGACCTTCGTGAAGTACAAGGGTGCGTGGGTCGTGAAGTCGCGCGAGATCGGCGGCATGGGCCAGTAGGCAGTACCCGCAACACCACGTGCAGCGAGCGGCGCCCCGGCGGAAACGTCGGGGCGCCGTGTTAGTGTGGCACCCATGGACCGACCGCTCGACCGCTTCCTCGTCCCGGGCACCGACGCGCCCGTCGCGCGCGCGTATGCGTCGCTTGCCGAGCGCGCCCGCGACACAGTCTTCGGCTTCGAGGACGAGATCGCGGTCGTCGATGTCGAGACCACCGGCATCGACCCGGCAAGCGACGTCCCGATCGAGGTCGCGGTGCTCGTGGCGCGGGGACCCGAGGTGCTCGACCGCTTCTCGACGCTGGTGGACCCGGGTCGCCCGATCCCGCCCGAGACGACGCAGCTCACCGGGATCGACGACGCGATGGTGTCGGGCATGCCGCACGCCGTCGAGGCGCTCGAGCGGGTGGCGGCCGTCGTCGGGCGTCGCGACATCCTCGCGCACAACGCCGGCTTCGACCGCGCGTTCCTGCTGCGCTCGGACTCCCCGGCCGCCCGCTCCCTGCCCGGCGAGTGGATCGACTCGCTCGAGCTCGCGCGGATCGCGCTCCCGCGCCTGCGCTCGCACCGCCTGCGCGACCTCGCGGAGGCGTTCGAGCTCCCGGGCGACGCCCGGCATCGCGCCGCGGACGACGCCGAGGCGACCTTCGCGCTGTGGCGGCTGTGCCTCCAGGCGCTCCAGGACCTCCCGGCCGAGGTCGTCGCGGCGATCGCCGGCCTCGCGCCCGAGCTCGAGTGGCCGCTCCGGCGCGCGCTCGCGCACGCCGCCGCCGCGAGGAAGGCGCCGAAGCTCGACCTGAAGCTCCTGCGGCGCGAGCGCGCTCACGCCGAGCGCGCCCAGACGCTCCCCGACGCGGCCGACTGCGAGCTCGAAGCACCACCGGCCGCCGAGATGCTCGCGGAGTTCTCGGCCGAAGGGCTCGTCGGACGGATGTACCCGGGATTCGAGCGCCGGGGCGAGCAGCTCGAGATGGCCGAGCGGGTGCTGGCCGCGTTCGGCGAGGCGCGCCACCTGGCGGTGGAGGCAGGCACGGGCGTCGGGAAGTCGATGGCGTACCTGATGCCCGCCGCGCTGTTCGCGCTCGCGAATTCCGTCGGGGTCGGCGTGGCCACGAAGACGAACGCGCTGACGGACCAGCTCGTGTACGGGGAGCTGCCGGCGCTGCGCGAGCAGCTGGGCGGGCGGCTGCGCTACGTGTCGCTGAAGGGGTACGAGCACTACGTCTGCCTCCGGAAGCTCGACCGCCTCGCGACCGGCGGCGGCATCATCGCCGACAGGGAGACGATCGCGACCGTGGCTGCCCTGCTGGCCTGGACGGCGCAGACCTCGTGGGGCGAGCTCGACTCGCTCAACGTCCACTGGACGCCGCAACTGCGCCGTCAGCTGGCATGCTCGACCGAGGAGTGCACGAAGCGCCGCTGCCGGTTCCATCCCGACCTCTGCTACGTGCGGGGCATCCGAAGGAGGGCGGCGAGCGCGCACGTCGTCGTCACGAACCACGCCCTGCTCTTCAGGGACACCGCGACGGAGGGCGGGATCCTGCCCCCGCTGAGATACTGGGTGG
This sequence comes from Actinomycetes bacterium, assembly GCA_021811025.1. Taxonomy (GTDB): domain Bacteria; phylum Actinomycetota; class Coriobacteriia; order Anaerosomatales; family JAJZPX01; genus JAJZPX01. Next base: position 93 of record JAJZPX010000277.1, on the reverse strand, counting down.
TGGACGAAGCGCACTCGGCCGAGGCCGAGGCCCGCCGCCAGCTCTCCCTCGGCGCGTCGCGGAGCACACTTCGCGCGCTGCTCGGGGGGCTGC
>JAJZPX010000276.1 GCA_021811025.1 Actinomycetes bacterium | reverse complement strand
CGCGACGTCGTGCTGATGAACGCCGCCGCCGCGCTGCTCGCCGCGGACGCCGTCGCGGACCTCGCCGAAGGCGTCGCGAGGGCGCGCGAGAGCGTCGAGACGGGCGAGGCGCTGGCGCGCCTGGAGGCGCTCGCGGCGCTGACGCAGCGGCTGGCGAAGGCGGCGTCGTAGATGACCGCGTTCCTCGACGACATGGTGGCGGGCCGCATGGCAACGATCGGGCGAGAGTTCGGCGAGCTCGGGGCGGCCGACCGCGAGCGCCTCGCGTGCTGCGCCCGCCCACCGCGCGACTTCGTCGCCGCCCTCACGGAGCGAGACGACGTGGCGGTGATCGCCGAGGTGAAGAAGGCGTCGCCGTCGCTCGGCCCGATCGCGCCCGATCTCGAGGCGAGCAGGCAGGCGTGCGTCTACCAGGAGGGAGGCGCGGCCGCGATCTCCGTGCTGACGGAGCCTACGCGCTTCGGCGGCCGCTTCTCCGATCTTTCCGACGTGGCGGACGCGGTCGACGTCCCCGTGCTCTGCAAGGACTTCGTCGTCGACCCGGTGCAGCTCTTCCTCGCCCGGGGCCACGGAGCGGACGCGGTGCTGCTGATGGTCTCGATCCTCGGCGAGCGCACGGCCGAGTTCATCGACCTCGCCGCGACCCTCCGCCTGGCACCCCTCGTCGAGGTGCACTCGATGGCCGAGCTCGACACGGCGTGGAGCGCGGGGGCGCGGCTCGTCGGCGTGAACAGCCGGGACCTGCGGACGCTGGAGGTCGACCTCGTCCGCGCCCGCCTAGTCGTGGCGGAGGCGAGGCGGATCGACATGACGGTGGTGGCGGAGAGCGGGGTGAGCTTCCGCGCGGACGTGGAGGCCGCCGCGGGCGCGGGGGCGGATGCGGTGCTGGTGGGGACGGCGCTCATGAAGGCGCGGTTCCCTGAAGACGTGCTCGAACTGCTTACAGGTGTGAGAAAGGGAGGACGTGACGATGAGTAGTGAGAAGACGAGGTTCGGGCTCGACGAGACCAGGATCCCGGAGGCCTGGTACAACATCATCCCCGACCTCAAGAACCCGCCCGCGCCGCCGAAGGCGTTCGCGCCCGACGGCACCGAGCTGACCATGGACCAGATCGGCGAGGTCCTCGCCTCGCTGTTCCCCATGGAGTGCATCAAGCAGGAGATGTCGCCGGAGCGCTACATCGACATCCCAGGCGCCGTCATCGACGTCTACAAGACGTACCGTCCCTCGCCGCTGCTGCGCGCTAAGCAGCTCGAGAAGAACCTCGGCCTGCCCGGCGGGGTCCGGATCTACTACAAGTACGAAGGCGTGAGCCCGGCAGGGTCGCACAAGCCCAACACGGCGATCGCGCAGGCCTACTACAACAAGCAGGAAGGCATCACGAAGATCTCGACCGAGACGGGCGCGGGCCAGTGGGGCTCGGCGCTATCCATCGCCGGCGCGCTGTTCGGCGTCGACGTCGAGGTGTTCATGGTGAAGGTGAGCTACGAGCAGAAGCCGTACCGCCGGATCCTGATGGAGACGTACGGCGCGACCGTCCACCCCTCCCCGACGAACCTCACCGACGCAGGCCGTCACGTGCTGTCGATCGACCCCGACTCGACCGGGTCGCTCGGCATCGCGATCTCCGAGGCGGTCGAGGTCGCGGCGAAGGACCCGGGCACGCACTACTCGCTCGGCTCGGTGCTCAACCACGTCTGCCTGCACCAGACGATCATCGGGCAGGAGGCCATCGCGCAGATGGAGCTCGCCGACGACGAGCCCGACGTGGTCATCGGCTGCATCGGCGGTGGCAGCAACTTCGCCGGCATCGCGTTCCCGTACTACCAGCGGAAGCTCGAGGGCAAGAGCAACGCCCGTCTGCTCGCGGTCGAGCCGAAGGCGTGCCCGACGCTCACCGCGGGCGAGTACCGCTACGACCTCGGTGACGAGGCGGGGATGACGCCGCAGCTGCTCATGTACACGCTCGGGCACGACTTCGTCCCGGCGGGCATCCACGCCGGCGGTCTGCGCTACCATGGTGACTCGCCTCTCGTGAGCCAGCTGGTGCACGAGGGCGAGGTCGAGGCAACGGCCGTCGACCAGACCGCGTGCTTCGCAGCGGCGGCCCAGTTCGCTCGCGCGGAGGGGATCCTCCCGGCACCGGAGTCGAGCCATGCCATCCTCGCGGCGATCAACGAGGCGAAGGCGGCGCAGCAAACGGGCGAGGACAAGGTCGTCCTGTTCAACCTGTCCGGGCACGGCCACTTCGACTTGGCGGCCTACGAGGCGTACAACGCGGGTGAGCTCGAGGACTACGACTTCGCGCAGGGCGTCACGCTCTGCGAGGCGGGACACGAGTAGACCGGGAGGCGCGGGCGTCCCGTGAGGGGCGCCCGCGGAAGATGCGAGCGAGGAGCGGCATGCGGACGCGACGCACGCGCGTGAAGATCTGCGGCATCACCAACGCCGAGGACGCGCTGGCCGCCGTCAAGGCCGGCGCCGACGCTCTCGGGGTCGTGCTCACCGACGGGCCGCGGCAGGTGACGCTCGACGAGGCGGCCGAGGCGCTCGTGCCCGTCCCGCCGTTCGTGGCGCGCGTCGGCGTCTTCGTCGACGCCGAGCCCGCCTTCGTCGAGGAGGCCGCGCGCCGTCTCGGCCTGGCGGCGCTGCAGTTCCACGGCGACGAATCGCCGCGCGAGTGCGCGGATGCGCCCGCTCCCGTCGTGAAGGCGATCCACGTTCGCGAGGGCGGCGGCATGGAGGCAGACCTCGCAGCCTACCGCGGGGTCGCGGCGGCGTTCCTGCTCGACACGTTCGTCCGGGGCACGAACGGCGGCACGGGCGTGACCTTCGCGTGGGACGAGCTGCCGCCGATGCCGGAGTGGGCGCCCGTGATCGTCGCGGGCGGGCTCACGCCCGTCAACGTCGGCGCGGCGATACGCTCGCTGCTGCCGTTCGCCGTCGACGTGAGCTCCGGCGTCGAGGAGCGGCGCCGCCACAAGGACCACCAGAAGCTTCGGGCGTTCGTGGCGGCAGTTCACGCTGCCGATTCGGAGGTGCGGTAAGGTGCCCCATTCCCGAGATGCGCTCGCATTCGGCCGGCGCTGCACGCGGCTGACTGCGTTCCTCCTCACTCACGTACCTGCAGGTACGCTCGTTCGTCGCGCCTTGTCAGCCACGCGCAGCGCCGCCCTCGGTGCCGACCGCACCTCGGGAATGGAGCACCGATGCGCGAGTTCCTGCACTCGGACGAGCACCTCCCCTCACGCGACGACCGGC
>JAJZPX010000275.1 GCA_021811025.1 Actinomycetes bacterium | reverse complement strand
GCTGGCCGGACGTGCGCGAGCGGACGAGCTCCATGCCGAACTCGTGCGGATCGACGTCGAGCAGGCCCGCGAGCCGCCGCGCGACCTCGCGGTCGGCGTGGGTGGTGGTGGGCGACTTCAGGAGCACGGTGTCCGACAGCAGCGCGCCCAGCATGAGCGCCGCCATCGGCAGCGGGGGCTCGATCCCGCTCTCGAAGTAGCGCGTCGCGACGATCGTGCAGGTCGAGCCGACGGGCAGCGCGACGAAGCTGATCGGCGCGGCCGTCTCGACGTCGCCGACTCGGTGGTGGTCGACGACCTCGACCACGGAGGCCTCCTCGATCCCGTCGGCGGACTGCGCGGTCTCGCTGTGATCCACCAGCACGACCTCGCGCTTGCCCGCGCGGGCGAGCGACGTGCGCGTGAGGATACCCGCGAGCTTGCCGCCGGCGTCGATCACTACGGCCGAGCGGTGCGGCGACGCGACGATCTCCTCGGCCGCGTCGGACAGCAGGGCGTCCGGGTCGACCGCCGTAATGTCCGCGTCCATGACGTCGCGGGCCAGCGGCATCGGCGCCTCCGCCAGCGTGCCCGAGGCGAGCGGCTCGAGGAGGTCCAGGTAGCGCGCGGCGAGCGTCTCCGTCGAGACTATGCCCAGCACGCTGCCGTCGTCGCACACCGGCACCGCGCGGATGTCGTGCTCGCGCATCAGGCGCCCGACGGCCGCTAGCGTGTCGTCCGGCCGCGCGGTCACGACCTCCTCCGTCATCGCGTCACGGACGCGTTGCCGCACGTGCTCGACGCGCTCGGGCATCTCCGCCCCGAATCGCTCGAAGAGCCATCTCGTCTCCGCGGGCGGCTCGCCCAGACGCACCGGCACGTGCACGCGCTCCGGGTCCACGCGGTTCTTCAGGTGCGCGTACGCGACCGCCGCGCAGATGGAGTCGGAGTCCGGGTTACGGTGCCCGAACACGAGGACCGGCCGCATCTTCGCCCCCTTCAGGAAAGCTTACGTATCGGAGCGTACCCCGCCAGCAGCGTCTTCGTCCCCGCCTGCGTGAAGCGGATCGTCACCTTGTCGCCCGCCGCCTCGGTCACCACGCCTCGGCCGAAGGTCTTGTGCTCCACCGCGTCGCCCGGCTCGAAGGTCTCGGCCGGCGCCTGCGGCTCGCGGTGCGCTCGCCCGCCGCCGCCACCGAACGTCCGGCCGCCCACGGGCGCGGACAGCGGGACGCGGCCGCCACCCGCACGACCTCGGCCGAATCCCGCGCTCCCCACGCCGAGCGTCGAGAGCAGCTCCTCGGGCACCTCACGCAGGAACGTGCTCGGCTGGTTGTACTGCGTCTTGCCCATGATGAAGCGCTGCGTGGCGTGCGTGAGGTACAGCCGCTCGCGAGCGCGGGTGATGCCGACGTACGCGAGCCGGCGCTCCTCCTCGAGCCGCTCGGGCTCGAAGATCGAGTTGGCGTGCGGGAAGAGGGAGTCCTCCATGCCGACGACGAACACGACCGGCCACTCGAGCCCCTTCGCCGTGTGCAGCGTCATCAGCGTCACCGAGCGGTCCTGCTCGGAGAGCGCGTCGAGGTCGGTGCGGAGCGCGATCCACTCCATTAGGTCGTCGAGCGTCGCCTCGGCGTGCGTCTGCTCGAACTCCTGCACGACGCCGAAGAGCTCGCGTATGTTCTCGACGCGCCCGGCCGCCTCGTCGGTGCGCTCGGCGTTGAGCGCGCCCACGAGCCCGCTGCGGTCCACCACGGCCTCCACCAGCGCGCGCATCCCCCACTTCTCCTCGCCGCGCGCTATGCCTTCGAGCTCCCCGAGCAGCGTGACGAACTCCGCGACGCGCTTGCGTGGCCCCGTCCCGAGGTAGTCTGCCTCCGGCGCTGCGAGCAGCGCCTCGTACATCGAGACACCCGCCTTGTACGACGCGGCCTCGATGGCGGCGACGGTGCTGTCGCCGATGCCGCGCTTCGGCGTGTTGATCGCGCGCTTGAGCGAGACGGCGTCGGCGGGGTTGACGAGGATTCGCAGGTACGCGAGCACGTCGCGGACCTCGGCGCGCTCGAAGAAGCGAGTGCCGCCGACGAGCTTGTACGGCAGGCCCTCGCGGAGGAAGACCTCCTCCAGCACGCGAGACTGCGCGTTCGTGCGGTAGAAGACCGCGAAGTCCGCGTAGCTGCGGTGCTCGTCGTGAAGCAGGCGCTCGATCTCGCCCGCCACGAAGCGCGCCTCGTCGCGCTCGTCGCTCGCCACGTAGCGCGTGATCGACTCGCCCTCGGCGTTCGCGGTCCACAGCGTCTTCGGCTTGCGTCCGCGGTTGTTCGCCACCACGTAGTTGGCGGCGGCCAGGATCGTCTTGGTCGACCGGTAGTTCTGCTCGAGCTTGATGACCGTCGCATCCGGATAGTCGTGCTCGAACTCGAGGATGTTGCGGATGTCGGCCCCGCGCCACGAGTACACGCTCTGGTCGTCGTCGCCGACCACCATCAGGTTGCGCGACGCGCTCGCCAGCAGGTTCGTGATCGCGTACTGCGCGTGGTTCGTGTCCTGGTACTCGTCGACGTTGATGTAGCGGAACCGCCGCTGGTAGTGCTCGAGCACGTCGGGGTGCTCGGCGAGCAGCCGGTGCGCGCCCACCAGCAGGTCGTCGAAGTCCGTCGCGTTGGCGTCGCGAAGACGCTGCTGGTAGAGCTCGTAGCACCGCGCGACCTTCTCGTCGATGAATCCCTTGGTGCTCTCGGCGAACGCCTCGGCCGAGACGAGTTCGTTCTTCGCCGCCGATATCCGGCTGCGCACCATCGCGGGCGAGAGCTTCTTGGGGTCGAGCTCGAGCGAGGTGAAGACGGCGTTCATGACGCGCTTGGAGTCGTCGTCATCGTAGATCGTGAAGCTTCGCCCGAAGCCGAGGCGCTCGCCGTCGCGACGCAGCATCCGCGCGCACATCGCGTGGAACGTCATGACCCACATGTAGCGCGCCTTCGGCCCGACCAGACCCTCGAGCCGCTCCTTCATCTCGGCCGCGGCCTTGTTGGTGAACGTGATCGCGAGGATCTCCTCGGGCGAGGCCTTGCGCTCGCCGATGATGTGCGCCACACGGTGCGTGAGCACGCGCGTCTTGCCGGAGCCCGCGCCGGCGAGCACCAGCAGCGGCCCCTCGGTCGTCAGCACGGCGTCGCGCTGCGCGGGGTTGAGGTCGTCGAGAAGGGAGGTCATGGCTGGGTTAGTGTAGCGGAGCGGGCGGCGGAGTTCATCCGAAATGACGGGTCCCGGCCGCGCGGCGAACCGCGCGCCGGGACC
>JAJZPX010000274.1 GCA_021811025.1 Actinomycetes bacterium | reverse complement strand
CTTCCCGCCGCATTACGCCGACGAGCTCCCGCGGCTCGTCGCCGGGCCCCTCGCCCGCTACCCGCGCGTCTACGAGCTCGCCGCCTCCCTCGTCTCTCACACCGACTCGCGCATCGAGGCCGAGGAGTTCCGGCGGTTCGTGGACGGCTATCAGCGGGTGCTGGCGCTCGACCTCGGCGAGGTGTGGGCGCTGCCGATCGTGCTGCGGATCGCGCTTCTCGAGAACGTCCGCCGCCTCGCCGCGACCGTCGCGCGCTCGTCCGAGAGCGAGCAGCTCGCCGACGACTGGGCCGACCGGCTCCTGCTCGCGGCGCAGGACCGGCCGGACGAGCTGCCGGCGCTCCTGCGGGAGCTCTCCCGGCACGCCGACGAGCTGTCGCCGAGCTTCTTCCTCCGCCTGCTCCACCGCATGCGCGACCAGGACGCGGCCGTCACGCAGATCGTGAGCTGGATCGAGCGGCGGGTGCGGTCGTCGGGCGTCTCGCTGGAGTCGTACGTGGCCGAGGTGCAGCAGCGGCGCGCGGCGGACCAGGTCTCCGTCGCGAACGCGATCACGAGCCTCCGCTTCCTCGGCGCGCTCGACTGGCGGGCGTTCTTCGAGCAGCACAGCGTGGTGGAGCAGGTCCTGCGCGAGGATCCCGCCGGGACGTACCCGCGCATGGACTTCGTCTCGCGCGACCGCTACCGGCACGCGGTGGAGGAGCTGGCGCAGCGCTCGCCCCTTTCCGAGATCGAGGTGTCCGAGGCGACGGTGAGCTGGGCGCGGCAGTCGCTCGTCGACGAGCCCGAGGACGTGGTGAAGGCGCACGTCGGCTACTACCTCGTCAGCGCCGGGCGGTACGCGTTCGAGAAGTCCGTCGGCTACCGCCCGAAGAGCCGCGAGCTCGCCTACCGCGGCCCGCTCCGGCTGCGCGGCCTCTTCTACTGGGGCTCGCTGTTCACCGTGACCGTCCTGCTGACGGCGCTCGCGGGGTGGTACGCGCGCTACGCGGGCGCCGAACCCTCGGCCGTCGGGCTCGTCATGCTCCTCGGTCTCGTCCCGCTCTCCGACTTCGCGGTCACCAGCACGAACCGCCTCGCGGCGCTGCTGTATCCCGCCCGCGCGCTGCTGAAGCTCGACTACCACCGCCCCGTCGACCGCACGCACCGCACGCTCGCGATAGTTCCTTGCCTGCTCACCTCGACGGCCGGCGTCCGCGAGCTCCTCGACAGCCTCGAGGTGACGTACCTCGCGAACGCCGATCCCGAGATCCACTTCGCGCTGCTCGCCGACCTGCGCTCCGCCGAGAGCGAGCGGACGCCGGCGGACGAGGCGATCGTCGCGGCGGCGTCGCTCGGCATCGAGAAGCTGAACGAGCGCTACGCCCCCGGCGAGGGGCCCGGCCCGTTCCACCTGTTCGTGCGTGGCAGGCGCTACGACGCCGCCGAGGGCACCTGGATGGGCTGGGAGCGCAAGCGCGGGGCGATCGTCGAGCTCAACAAGCGGCTGCGCGGAGCGTCCGACACGAGCTTCGCCACCGTCCTCGGCGACGAGTCGTTCCTGCCGGGCGTCACGTTCGTGATCACGCTCGACACCGACACCGTCCTTCCCCGCGACGCGGCGCGCAAGCTGATCTCGACGATCGCGCACCCGCTGAACCGCGCTCTGTTCGACGCCGACACGCGCTGCGTCGTGCGCGGCTACGGCCTCGTCCAGCCGCACGTCGGGATATCGCTGCCGTCGTCGCGCAGGTCGCGCTTCGCCAGGCTGTACTCCGGCCTCGCGGGCCTCGACCCGTACTCGGGCGCGATCTCGGACACCTATCAGGACGTCTTCGGTGAGGGCAGCTTCACCGGCAAGGGCATCTACGAGGTCAACGTCTTCCTCGCCGCCCTCGAAGGGCGAATCCCGGACGACACGCTGCTGTCGCACGACCTTCTCGAGGGGAGCTTCCTGCGAACCGGGCTCGCGAGCGACGTGGAGGTCTACGACGACTACCCGGCAACGTACCTCGCTCAGACCGCCAGGTTGCACCGGTGGGTGCGCGGCGACTGGCAGACGCTGCCGTGGCTGCGGAAACGCGTGCCGGACGCGGCGGGCAAGCGCTATCCGTCGCCGCTGAACCCGCTCGCGCGCTGGAAGATGCTCGACAACCTGCGGCGCAGCCTCCTGCCGCCGGCGCTCGTCGCGTTCGTGGCGATCGGGTGGTGGGTGATCCCGAACCCGACGTGGGTGTGGCCGGCGATCGTGTTCTTCATCCTGTTCGCGCCCGCGTACATGCGAATCGGCGATCTCATCGCGTTCTACCCGCGCGGGTTCTCGCCCGCGAACGCCCTGGCGGCGGCGTGGAGCGACCTGCGTGGCGACCTGCAGCGCTCGCTGCTGGCGCTCGTGGTGCTGCCGCACCAGGCGCAGGTGATGCTCGACGCGGTAGTCCGCGCGCTGTGGCGGCAGCTCGTCAGCCGCCGGCGCCTGCTCGAGTGGGTGACCGCGGCCGAGGCCGAGCTCGCGGCCGAGGCCTCGCCGGTCGCGTACCTGCGGCGCATGCTGCCGGCGTCGATCGTCGCGTCGCTGCTGCTCGTGCCGCCGGCGGTGGCGCATCCGTCGCAGCTCCTGCTGATCGTGCCCGCGTGGCTGACGTGGCTGCCGGCGCCGCTGGTGGCGTGGTGGGTCTCGCAACCGCTGCCGTCCGCGAGGCCGGCGCCGACGCAGCGCGACCGGGCGGTGATGCGGCGGATCGCAAGGAAGACGTGGCGGTACTTCGACGCGTTCGTGACGGCCGAGGATCACTGGCTGGTGCCCGACAACTACCAGGAGGACATCTCGCGCGTCGCGCACCGCACGTCCCCGACGAACATCGGGCTGCAGCTGCTCGCGTGCCTCACCGCGCACGACCTCGGCTACACGTCCCTGTCCGACCTGCTCGAGCGCGTCGAACGCACGCTGGCCTCCATGTCCGGCCTCGAGCTGTTCCGCGGGCACTTCTACAACTGGTACGACACGCGCACGCTCGAGCCGCTGCGCCCGACGTACGTCTCGACCGTCGACTCCGGCAACCTCGTCGGCCACCTGCTGACGCTGCGCGTCGGGCTGATCGAGGCGGCGGAGCGGCCGCTGGTCGGCCCGCAGGTCCTCGCGGGGCTCGCCGACACGCTGCGCCTCGCCGACGAGGCGCTTCTCTCGGATCCCGGCACCGCGCCGGCCGAGGAGGTCGCCGCGCTCCGCCGGCCGCTCGAGGAGCTGCGGCGGCGCGTGGAGATCGAGGAGCCGCCGCGCGACCTCGGCGTCTGGGCGAGCCTGCTGGACGAGCTCGCGCGATCCGCGGGGCCGCTCCGCGAGAGCGCCGGCCGGCTCGAGGGGCTTCCGGCGG
>JAJZPX010000006.1 GCA_021811025.1 Actinomycetes bacterium | reverse complement strand
GTCACGCAGCGGCTCGCCTCCTTTCCCGGAATCGGGAGGAAGAAGGCGGCGATGGCGGTGGGGATACTGATGAGGCACTTCGGCGTGCCGCTCGACGGCGTGGAGCACGGGCGCGTCGCGTACGACGTGCACGTGAGGCGCGTGTTCCTTCGCACCGGCCTGGCGGCTGCCGACACGCCGGAAGCGATCGAGGGGGCGGCGGCCGAGGCGTACCCGGAGGCGCCCGCGACGCTCGATCTTGCCGCCTGGCTCGTCGGCCGCGACTGGTGTCGCCCGAGCGCGCCCGACTGCGACGCGTGCCCGCTCGGCGGGGAGTGTCCGAGGCGCGTGTGGGTGAAGGTCGAGGGAGTCGGCGCGAGACGCCGCTAGTCGAGCGCGAGGTCGCGCATCACCAGGCCGGACAGCAGCTTCGGGTAGAAGTAGGTGGACTTCTGCGGCATCAGCTCGCCGGCCATCGACACGGCGCGCAGCTGATCCATCCTCGTCGAGCGCAGCAGGAAGGTGACGTCGTGCTCGGCCGACCCTTCGAGCGCGTCCTCGGCGCCCTTCACGAACGAGAGCCGGTCCAGCGTCTCGGGGCGGTCCGCGTGGATTCGCAGCAGCGGCCACAGGACGAGCTCCTGCAGTACCGTCACGTCGAGGGACTTCAACGCGTTCGACGCGTTCCCGGGGACGTCGCGCGAGACGTCCGCATCGTCGCGCAGCGTGGCGACGAACCGGCGCCCGTCGCGAAGCGCGACGACGAACCGTGGCGGACCCTCGAGATCGCGCAGCGGGACGAGGAAGTCCTCGGGTGCCGGCTTCAGCTCGAATCGCTCGGCGAGCGCGGCCAGGAACGCGTCCGGGTCGAACGGGTCCGCGGCGTCTGCGACGCGGTGCGTCGGCAGTACGACGAGGTCGGGATCGTCCATGTTGACGAGCGCCATCATCGTCGCGTCGTATGGCCGCCAGCCTCCCGGGCCGTCGGCCGCTCGCCGCTCGCCGCGGTAGGCGAGGGCGGTGGTGTACCGATGGTGGCCGTCCGCGATGAAGATGCGCGAATCGGCCAGGGCGTCCGCGAGGGCGCGCTGCCGATGGGGGTCGCGGATCGCCCACACGCTGCTCTCCACGTCCGCGTCGGTCGCCGCCAGCATGAGGGGCTCCACGCGCACCGGCTCGAGGAGCTCGTCCGTGACGCCTGCAGGGTCGGAGTACAGCCCGAACACTTGCGAGAGGTTCGCGTGCGTGGCTCGGAGAAGCGAGAGCCGGTCCGTCAGCGCCTTCGGCAGCGTGCGCTCGTGCGGGAGCACGACGCCCGCGTCGAAGGGCTCTAGGTCGACCGCTGCGATGAGCGCGCGCCTGCGAATGGGCCGGTGCCGAAAGGTGAATCGCTGCTCCAGCACGTAGAACGCCGGCGACCGGGCCTGCGTCAACACGCCCTGCCGAAGCCAGGCGCGCCACGTCTCCGCCGCCACCGCGTAGCGCTCCTCGCCGCCGACGGGCAGGTCGACCGCGATGATGTCGTGCGGGTCCCTCGCGAGCAGTGCCGCGCGCCGCGCCGGCGAGACGACGTCGTACGGTGGGGCGACGTGGGCGGATACGTCGATCCCCGCGTCGAGCGAGAACGTGACGGCGCGGAAGGGTCGGACGACGGCCACGGGGTTCCTCTCGAGACGGCTGCTCGGCGTGAGCAGTCTACCCGAGCAGCGCGGGGAACGCCAGGAAGCAGGCCCAGTCGCATGCCCAGCAGGGAGCGGTGTCGGCTCGCGTGAGGACGGGTATGAGCCTCGGCAGACATGACGGCGCTTGTATCCACCAGCGACCGTGCGGCGCCGAACGCGGCCGCGGCGGTCGCGGTACAATGAACGGAAGGAAGTCTTCGCAGGGAGGCTCGCGGAAATGGACTTCTCGGTGATCTGCCCGAACGACGGTCCAGTCGAAGTCGGCCTCGAGAGCATCTCGACGATCATCTTCCGTGGCCTGGAATCGGTCATCATCATCTTCGTGTGTCCCCGCTGCGGCACCGACATCCAGGTGTCGATCCAGCTCCCCGACCTCTTCGTCGCTGCCGTCGAGCTCGACGCCGACGGACCGCTGTCGTTCGACGACGATGTCCTGGACATCTCGCCGTTCGGGCGGCGGCCGGAGCGCGTCGATCCGCCGAGCCCGCTCGAGCAGCGCCGGATCGATCGCTATTGCGAGTACTTCCGCCGGCAGCTCGCGGACGCGGAGGAAGGCCTAGCCCCCTAGCGCCAGCCCACGAAGCGGGTGCGCCGCATCCTGTCGCTCAACACGAACGGCAGCACCATCGCCATGCCGGCGAGGAACCCCCAGACGTGGGCGAAGTACGCGACGCCGCCCTGGTTCGCCGCCGTCGATCCCGAAAGCGAGCCGACCCCGCTCGCGAGCTGGAGCAGGAACCATATGCCGATCACGATGATCGCGGGTATCCGAACGAGCTCGATGAAGAAGATGATGATGATCGCCGTGAGCACGCGGGCGCGGGGGTACAGCAGGAGGTACGCCCCGAGCACGCCGGCGATCGCACCGCTCGCCCCGAGGTTCGGGATGGCGCTCCCGGTCGCCATCAGACCCTGCCCGATCGTGGCGATGATTCCAGCGATGAGGTAGAAGCCGAGGTATCGCAGAGGGCCGAGCCGGTCCTCGACGTTGTTGCCGAAGATCCAGAGGAACAGCATGTTCCCGCCGATGTGCAGGAACCCCGCGTGCATGAACATCGACACGAAGATCGTCGCGATCTCCATCGGCAGGAGCGGATGGGCGAAGAAGCGGCTCGGAGTGAACGCCCACTGGCCGATGAACGCGTCCAGCGCCGCGGGGCCCTTGGACGCCACTGAGAGCTCGAAGACGAACACCGCGGTGTTCACTGCGACGAGCGACGCGGTCATCCAGCCGAACCTGCGCGTGGGGTTGTCGTCGTGCAGGGGAATCATGCGTGCCCTTCGGTCTTATGCGTGTCCAGAGCGAAGTGTATCCTGAAGGCGGTGCGCCCAAGCTACCGGGACGCTCCGCGTATCCGCCGACAGGAGGGCTGCAATGGGCATAGTGCTGGGCTGCGTGGGCGGCCTGATCGTGCTCTTGGTCGTCGTCGCGCTGGCCGCAGTCGGCATCTACAACCGGCTCGTCGTGCTGCGGAATCGCGTCGACAACGCCTGGTCTCAAATCGACGTCCAGCTCAAGCGCCGCTACGATCTCATCCCGAATCTGGTCGAGACGGTGAAGGGCTACGCCGCGCACGAGAGCGGGACCTTCGAGAAGGTCGTGGAGGCACGCTCCGCAGCCATGAGTGCGACCGGAGTGAAGGAGCAGGGCGAGGCGGAGAACGCTCTCTCCGGCGCGCTCAAGAGCCTGTTCGCTCTGGCTGAGGCGTATCCCGATCTCAAGGCCAATCAGAACTTCCTGGCGCTGCAGGAGGAGCTGTCCGGGACCGAGAGCAAGATCGCCTACGCCCGGCAGTTCTACAACGACTCCGTGATGAGCCTCAATACGGCCGTCCAGACCTTCCCCAACAACCTCCTCGCCGGCGCGTTCGGCTTCGGGGAGCGGGATTACTTCGAGGTCGAGGTCGAGGCGAAGACGGCGCCGCGGGTCTCTTTCGGGGGGTAGTCTTTCCGAGTGCTCGCTCTGCTGCCCTATCCCAGGATCGACCCGGTGCTCGTCCACATCGGGCCGCTGGCCATCCGCTGGTACGGTCTCGCGTACGTGGCCGGCTTCATCGGCGCAGGCCTCGTGCTGCGCCTCGTGAACAGGCGCTGGCGGCTCGGCCTGTCCGGTGACGACGAGCTTGAGATCCTGCTCGCCGCGGTGATCGGCCTGATCGTCGGCGCACGCGTGGGCTACGTGCTCTTCTACAACCTTCCCGTCTACCTCACGTCGCCTCTCACCGTGTTCGCGATCTGGGACGGCGGGATGTCGTTCCACGGCGGGCTCGTCGGGCTGCTCGTCGCCGGCGTCGTCGAGTCGAGACGCCTCAGGATCCCGTTCCTGACGTTGGCGGACGCCGGCGCCGTCGGCGCGCCGATCGGGCTGTTCCTCGGCCGGCTCGCGAACTTCGTCAACGACGAGCTGTGGGGGCGCGTGACGAACGTGCCTTGGGCCATGGTGTTCCCCTCGGGCGGCCCTCTGCCGAGGCACCCGTCCCAGCTGTACGAGGCGGCGCTCGAGGGGGTCGTCCTGTTCGTCGTGATGCTGGTGATGTCCCGGCGTCCTCGGCCGAGGGGCACCGAGCTGGGCTGGCTCCTCGTGCTGTACGGGTGCTTCCGCGTGTTCGTCGAGTTCTTTCGGCAGCCGGACATCCAGATCGGGTTTCTGCCCGGCGGCGTGACGATGGGCCAGGTGCTGTCCGTGCCGATGATCCTCACCGGGGCGGCGCTCCTGCTGTGGCTGCGCGCGCATCCCACTCCGCTGCAGGGACCGCGCGACGTCGAGCGGCGGGAAGGCTAGTCCTCGCAGATGCGGTCGAGCGGTTTCCAGCACGGCAGATCGCGGTTGAGGCACTTGACTGCCTCACCCGGGCGGAGGCGCTTGATGGGATTGCAGTGGGCGCAGTAGAACTTCGGGATGTCGCCCACGACGTCCTTCACGTCCGGGTCGGCATAGGCAGCCTGATCGGGTTCTTGCATGATGTGCAGCAGGTAGCAGGTCACGATCGCCCCATCCGGACGGAGGTCGTCACGCGAACCAGCGTAGACGGTCGCGGCGGGAAGGGGCAACGGGTGGGCGACGGAGGGATCGTCTTGCGCGGAGCTTGCGTGACGGCCGCGGCCGTGGCGGGTCTCCTGCTCGCCCTCTCCGCCTGCGCCCCGGCGGCCCGGCTGGATGCGCGCTGGCCGCGCGCCGACGGCGAGCGCACCGTGGCGGGCCCCTCGTCGGACGCGCTCTGGCCGCTCACCGGCAAGCCGGCCCTCGACGACTCGGCGGCCGCGTCCCCCGCCGTCATGCTCGCCGTCTCCGACACGCCCGCCGCCGCCTCGCTGCCCGGTCTGGACTCGGCCGACGTCGTGTTCGAGATCACGGTGGGCACGAGCGACGTCATCGCGGCGGTGTTCCACTCGTCGTTGCCCGCCGCCGCAGGCCCGCTCCGCGATCCGACCGGGCCCGATGCGACTCTCGCCGCGGCGTACCGCGCCAAGCTCGTGGGGCGGGGGCAGGCGGGGAAGGCGCTCGCTGACGTCGCGGCGCTCGCCGCCGCTCCGGCCACCGGCGGGGCTCCGCCTTCAGTCGTGGCGTTCGCCTCGAAGCCGACGGGTGCCTCGATCGGGTCGGCGTCGCAGATCGACATTCCTCTTGCGGGAGGCTCGACCGCGGAGTGGCGCTACGATGCGGGGTCGGGCGGCTACCAGCGCTTCGTCGACGCGAAGCCGGCTCTGGCCGCCGGGGGACGAGTCATCCGGACGACGAACGTGATAGTGATGTGGGTGCCGCCGGCGGCGTGGCCGGGCGCCGTCATGGCGGGGAGCGGGAGGGCCTCGGTGTTCTGCGGGGCCGGCAAGTACGTAGGAAGCTGGGAGACGAGCGGCGGGCCCCCCGTCTTCCGGGACCGCGACGGGGCACCCATCGCCCTGCTGCCGGGGAGCACCTGGATCGAGGTCATCGGCACGGCCACCAACATCGTCCTGAGGTAGGCCGCGCCTGAGGGCCGCTGCCCGGCGGCCCGGCGGCGCCCGTGGCGTGGTTGTTGGCCTTCGAGCCCACGGCTACAATCGATAGACCGTAACCACGCCCCCTCGCGGGCGATCGCCATAGGAGCGAATGCAGAGTGGAGAACGGATCGGGCAAGGCCATAGGGACGCTCCGGGTGAAGACGGGGCTCGCCGAGATGCTCAAGGGCGGCGTGATCATGGACGTCGTCAACGCCGAGCAGGCCAAGATCGCCGAGGATGCCGGAGCGGTCGCGGTGATGGCGCTCGAGCGCGTACCCGCGGACATCCGTGCGGCAGGCGGCGTGGCTCGGATGGCCGACCCGACGATCGTCGAGGAGATCGTCGGCGCCGTCTCGATCCCCGTGATGGCGAAGTGCAGGATCGGCCACTTCGTCGAGGCGCAGGTGCTGCAGGCGCTCGGCGCCGACTACATCGACGAGTCCGAGGTGTTGACCCCCGCGGACGAGGAGTACCACGTCGACAAGTGGCAGTTCACCGTGCCGTTCGTCTGCGGCTGCCGGAACCTCGGCGAGGCCCTGCGGCGCATCGCAGAGGGCGCGGCCATGGTGCGCACCAAAGGGGAGCCGGGCACCGGCAACGTCGTCGAGGCGGTGCGGCACATGCGAACGGTCACCGACGAGATCGCGTGGCTGAAGGGCCTGCGCGGCGAGCAGCTGTTCACCGCGGCCAAGGACCTGCAGGCGCCGTACGAGCTCGTGAAGTGGGTGGCCGAGAACGGCAAGCTCCCCGTCGTGAACTTCTCGGCCGGCGGCATCGCGACACCGGCCGACGCCGCGCTGATGATGCAGCTGGGATGCGACGGCGTGTTCGTGGGCTCGGGCATCTTCAAGAGCGGCGACCCGTCCGCGCGGGCGAAGGCGATCGTCGAGGCGACCACGCACTACGACGACCCCGCGATCGTCGCGAAGGTGTCGCGCGGGCTCGGCGAGGCGATGGTCGGCATCAACATCTCGGAGATACCGGCCGAGCAGCGCATGCAGGAGCGCGGCTGGTGAAGGTCGGCGTCCTCGCTCTGCAGGGGGCGTTCCGCGAGCACATCATGAGCCTCGAGGCCCTTGGCGCCACCGCCGTAGCGGTGCGGCTCCCCGAGCAGCTGGACGATTGCGCCGGCCTCGTGATTCCCGGCGGCGAGTCCACGGCCATCTCCAAGCTGATGACCTCGTACGGCTTCTACGAGCCGATACGCCGTCGCCATGACGAGGGCATGGCGATCTGGGGGACGTGCGCCGGGGCGATCCTGATCGCGAAGGAGATCGTGGACGCCGTCCCGGATCAGAGACCGCTGGCGCTCATGGACGTCGTGGTGCGGCGGAACGCGTACGGCCGGCAAGTAGACAGCTTCGAAGCGGACATCGAGTTCGACGCTCTGCGCGATCCGTTCCGCGGCGTGTTCATTCGCGCTCCGTGGATCGAGTCCGTTGGCGCCGAGGTCGAGATCCTGGCCTCTCATGAGGGTCACGTCGTCGCCGCGCGCCAGGGAGACTCGATGGCGACTGCGTTCCATCCTGAGCTCACGGGGGATCCGCGCGTCCACCGGTACTTCCTGGAAGGGGTTGTTGCGGGTTAGGCTAAGGGGGTCCCCCTCGGCGACGAAGGAGAGCGGTATGAGGATCGGCGTGCGGCTACTGCTTGTGTCGACGGCGCTCGCGCTCGCTGTAGGGGCGACCGGGTGCAAGGGGGTCACGCCGCCGAGCATCAGGGAGGAGTCGAGCGCATCGGGCGCTCGGTCCGAGCCTTCGGCGGCTCCGGTTGCATCGGACGCCACGAAGCCCGCGGAGCCCGCGGCGCCGGCCGCGCCGTCTTCCGGGCAGTATGCGGCGAGCCTGACGTCGGCCGGGGTCGCCGTGGGGGCGGAGCTGCAGCACACCGCGGACTGGGTTCTCGGCGGCAAGGTGTGGGCGATGAAGGTGGACGGCAAGCCCGACGACGTGACCGACGTGCCCAAGGTGCAGGTCGTCGCCGTGAACGCAAACGGGAACCGCAGCGTCGTGCTCGAGGTCCCGGCGAGCCAGGCGAAGGGCGCGTCCAGCATCCAGGGCACGTTCAAGATGCCCGTCCCGCCGATGACCGTGCGGCTCCTGGTTGTGACGACGCTGGGCTCGAAGCCCGACGGCCCCGTCCTCGACATCGACCTGAAGGAAGTGCCGACGGTGAAGGCGCTGACCATCGCCGGCGACACCCCATAGGCGGCGTTTCGCGATGCTCGCCGCGCCGGTCTCCTTAACGACCGGCGCGGTATTCGCTATGCTTGGCCTCGGCAATCCCCGTCCCGGTCCGCGCCGTTCCACGCTGCCGGGACGCGCACTTGAAGCGAGAGGAATCCGATGTCAGGTCACTCGAAGTGGGCGACGACCAAGCACCGCAAGGCGGCCGTGGACGCGAAGCGCTCCGCGCTCTTCAGCAAGCTCTCCCGCATGATCACGGTCGCGGCGAAGGCGGGCGGCGACCCGAGCCCGGACAACAACGCGTCGCTGGCTGCTGCGATCGCCAAGGCGAAGAGCTACAGCCTGCCGAAGGACAAGATCGAGACCGCCATCAACAAGGCGTTCGGCGCGGGCGCGGACGCCGCCAACTACGAGGAGGTCACGTACGAGGGCTACGGTCCCGGCGGCGTGGCGCTCTACGTGGAGGCTCTCACCGACAACCGCAACCGGACGGCCGCCGACGTCCGCGCGGCGTTCACGCGCGCCGGCGGGTCACTCGGTGCGACGGGGTCCGTGGCCTTCCAGTTCGAGCGCAAGGGCGAGATCACGGTGGAGAGGTCCGCGGCGCCGGACGAGGAGGAGCTGCTGCTCGCGGTGATGGACGCGGGAGGGGAGGACCTCGAGGACAACGGCGACGAGTGGGGAGTGGTGACCGCCCCGAACGACCTCACGAAGGTGAAGGGCGCGCTCGAGGCGGCGGGCGTCGAGGTGAAGGGCGCCGAGCTCGTGATGCGCGCGCACACACCGTCCGAGGTCGACGCAGCGACGGCGCGCAAGGTGATGAACCTCGTGGACCGGCTCGAGGAGTCCGACGACATCCAGGACGTCTACCACAACATGGCCGTGACCGACGAGATCATGGAGCAACTCGAGGCGTAGCGCCTCTTCGCGATCGTGCGTTCGAAGGCGCTCGGGGAGGACTCGGGCGCCTTGTCGTTTCTCGAGGGAGGAGGGAGCCGTGGGCGGTCTGGCCGGGCTGTTCGCGCGGTGCTTCGTCATCGGGATCGCGGTGGCCGCGCCCGTCGGGGCGATGGCGGTGCTGTGCGTGCAACGGACGCTCAGGGAGGGGCTGCGGGCGGGGCTCGCGACCGGGTTGGGGATAGCCACGAGCGACGGGTTGTATGCGTCGGCGGCGGCCTTCGGGCTCACGGCGGTGTCCCACGCGCTCGCCGGTCTCTCCGTGCCGCTGCGTCTCGCTGGTGGCGCCGCGCTCGTCGCGATCGGCATGCGGGCCGTGCTGGCCGCGCCGCGTTCGCTCGACGTGCGGCCCGCACCACGGCAAGCACGAGGGCACTACCTCTCGGCCGTCGCGCTGACGCTCACCAACCCGATGACGATCATGGCATTTGCCGCCGTGTTCGCGACCGCCGGCCTCGCGGCTGTGGGATCAGGTGCCCTCGGCGCCGGCGTCGCGACCGCCGGCGTCGCGTCCGGCTCGCTCGCATGGTGGATCGCGCTCGTCGCGGTCGTGTCTCTTGTCCGGTCGCGGGTGGACGACCGTGCTCTCGGCCTGGTCTCGCGCGTCTCGGGCGCGACCATCGCGGCGTTCGGCGTCGTCGCGGCGGTGTCCGTGCTCCGGTAGCGCTCCTGGCGGTGGACGCGCCGGAGCGGCATCGCCTAGACTGAACGTATGTTCGATCCTTCCAGCCGGACGAAAGGGGCGCGGGTGATCATTCTCGGCATCGATCCCGGCCTCGCGAACACCGGCTGGGGCGTCGTCGACATCGAGGGCAGCCGGCTGCGGTGCCTGGGGTACGGGTGCGTGTCGACGTCGGCCGAGGAGCCGCTTGCGCAGCGGCTGGCCGCGGTGCACGCGTCGCTCGTGTCCGTCATTCGCAAACACGAGCCGGCAGAGTGCGCGATCGAGAAGCTGTACTTCAACGTGAACGTCCGCACGGCGTTCGCGACGGGGCAGGCGCGGGGGGTGGCGCTGCTCGCGACTGCCGAGGCGCGGCTCCCCGTCGGGGAGTACGGCCCGAGTGAGGTCAAACAGGCGGTCGTCGGGTACGGGAGCGCGGACAAGTCGCAAGTGCAGTTCATGGTGCGAACGATCCTCGGATTGCGCGAGATGCCGAAGCCCGACCACGCAGCCGATGCGCTCGCGGTCGCGATCTGTCACGCGAACTCGCGCGGAGCGGCGCGAGCGACGCGGACCACGCGGACGTCGCCGCGCGCCCTATAGCCGCACGACGCCCTTCACGAGCAGGTAGACGCCGAACACCACGAGCACTCCGATGCCGATCGATCTCTGATGCGCGCGGGCGAAGTCGCCGACCGGCTGGAGCAGGCGCTCTGCGCGCGCCGGGGCGATCAGGTAGATCGTCTCGGGCACGAGCAGCGGCGCCAGTGCCACCGCGAGCAGGAGCGCGAACGCGACAGCCTGAACGAGGGTGCCGACGTCGGCGCGGCCGATGTCCTTCGACGCCGGTATGAAGAGCACGAGCGTCGTCACGTTCGTCACCATGAGGGCGATCCCGAGTCCGAAGAACCTCCCCGCACGGGTTGCGTCACCGCTCTCCGCCTCGCCGGCGCGACGCTTCGAGCCGGAGCCCGCTCCGCGACCGGTCAGCAACTGCCGGGCTGCGAGTCCGAGCAGCGCCGCGCCGGCCAGCGCATCGATGAGCGCGGAGGCCGTGGAGCGCGCGGCGTCGTGACCGTCCGAGGGGGCGCGTGCGAAGACGACGGCGCACAGCACGCCGACCGCGAGGAGCGGCAGTGCCGCGCCCGCCAGGAGGGCGAGCGAGCGGCCACGGGCGTGCTTGCCCGCGAGCACGAGCATGAACGCCGTGAACACGGTCGGACTCACGGCGGCACCCAGCGCCAGCGGCAGCACTTGCGCGACGAGAGCGTTCATTCGGCCTTGATACCCGTCGGCCTTGCTTCCTCCCTCGGCATGGACGCTGTCAGACCCTACCGGTATGCTGAACGTATGTTCGATATGCTCCGGAGATCAAGATGATCGCCTTCCTGACCGGGCGGGTGGCGGGCAAGGCGCCGCCGTTCGCGTTCATCGACGTCGGCGGGGTCGGATACAAACTGGCGATGCCGACGGGATCGCTCGCGGCCCTCCCCGTGAACGGCGGGGAGGTCACGGTTCGCACGCACCTGGTCGTGCGCGAGGACGGGCTGTCGTTGTTCGGGTTCGCGACCGAGGAGGAGCAGTCGCTGTTCGAGCAGCTGATCGGCGTGTCGGGCGTGGGGCCGAAGGTGGCGCTCGCCCTGCTGTCCGCCCTGCCCTCGGAGCAGCTGGCCGCCGCGATCGCCCGCGAGGATGTCGCGCTCATCTCGTCCGCGCCGGGCGTCGGGAAGAAGACGGCCCAGCGCCTGATCGTCGAGCTGAAGGACAGGCTCGGGTCCGAGGGAGCTGCCGGCGGGGGCAAGGCCCTCGACCTCGGCGCGACGGCCGAGGCGCGCGACGCGCTGCTCTCGATGGGGTTCGCGCCCGCGGAGGCAGCCGCCGCGCTCGCCGACGCGGAGGGTGACTCCGCTCAGACCGTGCTCAAGCACGCACTCAGGCGGCTGGGCGGCGCGGCGTGAGCGACTTCGAACCCCGGGACGCCGAAAGGCTCGTCGCGGCGTCGTACACGCCCGACGACATCGAGATCGACCGCACGCTTCGGCCGAAGCGGCTTGCGGACTACCTCGGTCAGCAGCGGGTGAAGGACAACCTGTCGGTCCTGATCGAAGCCGCCGCGGGGCGCAACGAGCCGCTGGATCACGTCCTTCTCTCGGGGCCGCCGGGGCTGGGCAAGACCACGCTCGCCGGCGTCATCGCGAACGAGCTTGGCGTGCGCCTGCGCACGACGTCCGGGCCGGCGATCGAGCGTGCCGGGGACCTCGCCGCCATCCTCACGAACCTCGAGGAGCGCGATGTGCTCTTCATCGACGAGATTCACCGCCTCAACCGTCAGATCGAGGAGGTCCTCTACCCCGCGATGGAGGACTTCTCGCTCGACATCGTCATCGGGAAGGGGCCGGCCGCGCGTTCGCTGCGCCTGGAGCTGCCGCGCTTCACGCTCGTCGGAGCGACCACGCGGACGGGGCTGCTCACCGGCCCGTTGAGGGACCGCTTCGGCATGGCGTTCCGTCTCGACTACTACACGCCGGAAGAGCAGGCGGCGATCGTGCGCCGCTCAGCCGCCATACTCGAGGTGCCGATCGACGCCGACGGGGCGGGAGAGATCTCCCGCCGCTCGAGGGGAACCCCGCGTCTCGCGAATCGGCTGCTGAAGCGCGTGCGCGACTACGCGCAGGTGAGGCACGCGGGCAGGATCACCGAGGACATCGCGGCCGAGGCGCTCGCGTTCTTCGAGGTGGACCACATCGGGCTCGATCGCATGGATCTCGCCGTCCTGGACGCCCTCGTCAATCGCTTCTCCGGCCGGCCGGTCGGCCTGAGCACGCTCGCCACCGCAGTGAGCGAGGAGCCGGACACGCTGGAGGACGTCTACGAGCCGTACCTGCTGCAGCTCGGCCTGCTGATGCGGACGCCGAAGGGCAGGCAGGCGACGCCGCGGGCGTACGAGCACCTCGGCCTGAAGCCGCCGGTCGAGGAGCGTCAGGAAGGGCTGTTCTGACGCCCGCCCGCTCCGTCTCGGCCGGGCGTCGAGCGGTAGCGATATCATCGTCTCCACACTCTCGAGGAGGCCCGCGATGCCGGAACGCCCGCGTCTCATCAGGCGAGAGGAAGCCGCACTCGTCGTCATCGACGTCCAGGAGCGGCTCGCCGCGGTGATGCCGCATCGCGCGCGGGTCGTCGCGGCGACCTCAAGGCTGCTGCGATCGGCCGCGCTGCTGCGGATGCCGATCGTCGTCACTCGGCAGAACCCCGCCGGCCTCGGGGACCTCGTGCCGGAGATCGCCGGCTTGCTCGAAGGCCCGGAGCTCGCCTCGGCCGACGTCCGCGTGGTCGACAAGATCGCGTTCGCGTGCACCCTCGAGCCCGCCTTCGTCGAGGCGTTCACGGCAACGGGCCGCTCACAGGCCGTCGTCTGCGGCATGGAGACGCACATCTGCGTAGCGCAGACGGCGCTGTCGCTTGACGCCGCCGGGTGCACGACCTTCGTCGCCGCCGACGCGTGCTGCTCGATCGACGACGGGGACGCGCACGTGGCGCTCGACAGGATGCGGCGCGACCGCGTGGTCGTCACGACGTCGCAGGCGGTGATGTACGAGGCGGTGCGCGAGGCGGGCACGGACGAGTTCCGCGCGCTGCTGCGCGTCGTGAAGGACCAGCAGGCGTCCTCGAGCCGCTGAGAGCAGGCCGAGAGCTGATACACTGAGCCCGTCATCCTTCGCGACCCTACGGAGCCCCCTTGGCTGAGATCATCGACGGCAGGAAGGTCGCCGCCGCCATCAACGAACGCACAGCCGCGGAGGCGGCACGGCTGGCCGCCCTCGGAGTCAGTCCCGGTCTCGCGGTCGTGCTCGTCGGTGACGATCCCGCGTCGCAGACGTACGTCACGATGAAGGAGCGGGACGCGGCCGCCCTCGGGATCGCGAGCTTCGATCACCGCCTTCCCGCTGACACCGAGCAGGGGCAGCTCGAGGCGCTGGTGGACAGCCTCAACGCCGATCCGGCCGTGCACGGCATCCTCGTGCAGCTCCCGCTGCCGAGGCACCTCGACGCCGAGCCCGTCATCGATCGCATCTCGCCCGGCAAGGACGCGGACGGCTTCGGCGTGTCGAGTCTGGGACGCCTCGTGAGGGGCCTGCCCGGGCTCCGCTCCTGCACGCCGGCCGGCGTGATGGAGCTGCTGCGCGCGTACGACGTGCCGATCGAAGGCGCGCGCGCCGTCGTCGTCGGGCGGTCGACGATGGTCGGCAAGCCGATGGCGCTGTTGTTGCTTGAGGCCGATGCGACGGTGATGGTCTGCCATTCCCGAACGCGGGACCTGGCGGACGTGTGCCGCGAGGCCGACATCCTTGTCTCCGCGGTCGGACGCCCCCGAATGGTGAGGCGCGAGTGGGTGAAGCCAGGCGCCGTGGTCGTGGACGTCGGCACCACCCGTCTCGACGGGAAGCTCGTCGGCGACGTCGCGTTCGAGGAGGTGGCCGAGGTGGCCTCCAAGATCACGCCGGTCCCTGGAGGCGTGGGACCGATGACGCGCGCGATGCTGATGGCGAACACGGTGGCGGCGGCACGAAAGGCAGTGCGATGAAGAGGTTCCTCACGGCCGTGCTGGTGGCGTTCTCTCTCGTGGTCGCGCCGGCAGGCGCGTCCGCGGCGACCTCGTCCGTGGCGTCCGGCCCGATCGCGCCTTCGGAAGTGAAGGGCATGCCGGTCGTTCCCTCGTACGTCGACGTGCAGCTGTGGCCCGAGGACGTCATGGGCGGCATGACTCTCGTGGTGCAGGCGGCGGTGCCCTCGTCCGCTACCTTGCCCGCGTCCGTCGCGATCCCCCTGCCCAAGGGCGCGACCGTGACTTGGGCGGGCGAGATCTTCGACACGGTCGACCGGGACGTCGAGCGGCAGCCGCAGCTTGCGGCGGACAAATCGTCGCTCACGATAACGACCGCCAAGTCGCGTGTCGTGCAGTACGAGGCGCAGTGCGATCCGTACGTCGAGCGCGACGGGAGACGTGTCGCTCGGCTCGACTGGGTCCAGAGCACGCCCGCCGTCCAGACCCGGATCGCCTTCCGTCTTCCCTCGACGGTGAGCGACGTCAAGAGCACCCCCGCGTTCTCCGATCGGCCCGCGCCGGACCCCGGCGGCTCCGGAAACCTGCTGTACTCCATTCCCGCCCGCAGCATGAAGACGGGCGAGAAGCTCACGGTGTCCGTCGACTACGCCCCGCGGTCGTCCGCAACCCCCAAGCCGGAGGCGAGGCGGCCGGACTACCTGCTCATCGCGCTCGGCGCCGCGATCGTCGTGGCGATGGCTGGGCTGGCGGTCGTCGTCATGCGCTCCCGCCAGCGGGCCTCGATGTGACCCTCGTCTCAGCCGATGCTTGCCGAGACGGTCGATGTGCTACGATTCGCCCTGTCAGGGCCTGTCAGGGGCCCGTCGTCGGCTGCGAGATCCTCTCGCACGAGCAGGACCCCGCTTCGGGACGGGGGCGAAGGGATGGGTTTGCATGGCTGAAGGTCTCGTCAAGTGGTTCAACCCGGACAAGGGCTACGGCTTCATCTCTCGGGAGGATGGGGACGACATCTTCGTCCACTACTCCGAGATCCAGATGGACGGCTTCAAGACGCTGTCCGAGGGTCAGGCGGTCGAGTTCGAGGTGACCACGGGCAAGAACGGCAAGCTGCAGGCGAGCAACGTCCGCAAGCCGCAGGCGTGATCGGGCGGCGCATCGTCGTTCGCGGAGCGGCTCCGGCAGGGGCCGCTCCTGTTATGTGAGGTGACGATGGCAGCGTTTGCCGTCGCGGTGGTGCTGATCGCGCTCGCGGAGCTGGGGGACAAGACCCAGCTGCTCGCGCTATGCCTGGCGGCGAAGTACCGAACCTCGCAGGTGCTTGTCGGCATCCTCGGGGCGACGCTGCTCGTCCACCTGCTGTCGACCGCCGTGGGCGAGGTGGCGGGGAGCCTCGTGCCCGAGCTCTGGCTTCGGCTGGCCACCGGCGCCCTGTTCGTCGCGTTCGGATTGTGGACGCTCAGGGGCGACGGCGCAGAGGAGTCGCGCGAGACGGGCAGGTACGGGCCCGTGCTCGCCACCGGCATCGCGTTCTTCCTCGCGGAGCTCGGCGACAAGACCCAGATCATGACGATGTCGGTCGCGGCGGACCCCTCCGCCGCGCTTCGGACCCTGGGCGCGCTCGGAGCCCCGCTGTCCGGCATCGCTTCGGCAGAGCGGTCCGCCGGCGGGACGTTCGTCGGCGTGTGGCTGGGCTCCACGGCGGGCATGATGCTCGCGGACGGTCTCGCGATCCTAGTCGGCTCGGCTCTCGGCCGAAGGCTCCCGGAACGTCTCATCACGAGGGTCGCCGGCGCGTTCTTCATCCTCTTCGGTGTCGCCGCGTTCGCCATGGCGGTCGCGTCGTGGCGGGCCGGGGTTGCGTGAAGCGGATGCAAGCGGGTATACAAGCGCTGTCTTTCGAGGGAGTGCCGTTGTGAGGCTGCTGCTGCACGCGTGCTGCGGACCGTGCCTGATCGAGCCGCTCGACAAGTTGCGGGAGGCGCACGCCGTCACCGTCGCGTACGCGAACCCGAACATACACCCGCTGGACGAGTACGTGCGACGCCGTGACACGCTGCTTGCTTACGCCGCATGGCAGGAAGTGCCCGTCGTCGAGCTCGCGTACGATCCGGCCGAGTGGGTGCGCGCGACGGGGCACGCGGCTCAGCTGAAGGCCGAGCGCTGCCGGCGGTGCTTCGGCCTGCGTCTCGGCATCGTCGCCGCCTATGCCGCCGGCGCAGGCTTCGAGGCCTTTGCGACGACGCTCACCGTAAGCCCGTATCAGGACTTCGATGCGCTTCAGGAGGCTGCGGAAGTGGTGGCTGCGCGCTACGGCATCCCGTACCTGCGCACCGACTTCCGGGAGTTCTATCCCGAGGCCGTCAGGAGATCCCGGGAGCTCGGGATGTACAGGCAGAACTACTGCGGCTGCCTTCTCTCGCAGGTGGACGCGGAACGTGAGCGCGCCCAGAGAAAGGCCGCCAAGAAGCAGGCCGCGGTCTCGCGCGCCGGCCCGTGATCCCGCGGCGCCGGAGCGCCCTCTCGCCGCCGGCGTCTCTTCGATCGAATGGGCTTACTTGCGCAGGTAGATGGTGTCGCCCCGCCGCACCACGGAGATGCCGGCGAACTTGGCGTTGATCCGCTTCGTCTTGAGCAGTCCCTGATGGACCGTCGACGGCTTCTTCTTTGGGATCTCCACTCGGCACGACTTGTCCTTGCCGCGGAGGAAGTCGTCCATGACGTTCTCGTATACCGTCGCCTTAGAGATCGGAGGTATCTCCTCCGGTATCAAACGGTACTTGGTCTCCACGAGCATCTCCTCCTTGCGGCCCGGCAACCGTTCGATGAGGGGTAGGGTGCACATCGGATTAGCGGTCTCCTCAGCAAGACATGGTACCACAGCGTTAAGGGACGCATTAACGGCTCCCTTCTGGGCGGGTTCGGCGTCGCGCGTCCGGGCCCTTCGCAGCCCTCGATGGGCCTGAAGCCTCTCGTTCGTGCATAATCGGCGAGGGCGCGAGAGAGGAACCGGAGAGTGCGTACCGACGATTACGGCTACGATCTGCCGTCGGGGCTGATCGCGCAGCATCCCGCGGAGCCGCGCGACTCGTGCCGCCTCCTGGTGGTCGACCGGGGGAGCGGGCAGACCGATCATCGCGTCTTCTCGGATCTCGGCGACTACCTGCGGCCGGGAGACCTGCTCGTCGTGAACGACACCCGCGTGCTCCCCGCGCGCTTGAGGGGCGCGAAGGTCGAGACGGGGGGCGCTGCCGAGGTCCTCCTGCTTCGCGAGAGGCACACCGACGCGTGGGAGTGCCTCGTCAAGCCGGGACGCCGGATCCGCCCCGGGGCGAAGCTCACGTTCGGTGACGGGCTGCTGACGGGCCTCGTCGTCGACGTCCTCGACGAGTCGGGCACGCGCCTGGTCCAGTTCCACACCGCTCGCGGATCCTTCCTGGACGCCGTGCACGCGCTCGGCGAGGTTCCGCTGCCGCCCTACGTGACGGCCGATCTCGAGGATCCCGAGCTCTACCAGACCGTGTTCGCGACCGAGGAGCGCAGCGCCGCGGCGCCGACCGCCGGGCTGCACTTCACGTCCGAGATGCTGGGGCGGCTCGAGGCATCCGGCGCGCGCGTCGCGAAGGTGGAGCTCGACATCGGGCTCGACACCTTTCGGCCGATCTCCGAGGACGATCCGCGCGAGCACAGGATCCACAGCGAGCACTACCGGGTGCCGGAGTGGACGGCGTCCGACGTGAACGCGACCCGCGAGAGAGGACACCGCGTGGTCGCGGTCGGGACGACGGCGGTGCGCGCGCTGGAGAGCGCGTGGGACGAGGAGTCGGCGCAGGTCGTGGCGCGAGAGGGATCGACCGGGCTCTACATCATGCCCGGGCATCGCTTCCGCGCCGTCGACGTGCTGCTGACCAACTTCCACGTCCCGCGATCGACGCTGCTGCTGCTGGTCTCGGCGTTCGCGGGTCGGGAGCTGGTGCTGCGCGCGTACCGGACGGCGATCGAGGAGCGATACCGCTTCCTGTCGTTCGGCGACGCGATGCTGATCCTCTAGTACTTGCTTGCGGAAGTCCGCGTGCATTCGGCCGGCGCTGCATCCCCGCCTGCGGCGTTGCTCCTTCCTCACGTAGCTTCGGCTACGCTCGGTCGTCGCGCCTTGCAGGCAGGGCTCGGCGCCACCCTCGGTGCTACGCGGACTTCCGCAAGCAAGTACTAGCGCGCCGGGAGCCACCACGTCCAGTTCGGGTCGCCCGCGGCGGGGTCGCCGGCGTTCCCCGAGGGGCCGATGGCGAAGCCGGCCTCGGGCGACGCTCCGGGCGGGGCGAAGATGTCCAGGCCGGAATCGTCCTTGCCTGCCGCAACGAACGTCGGAGAGCCGTCGGCCGAGGAGGGCTGGGCGTACTGCGGGGGAAGGGCGGGCCACAGGCCGAACGCCGTCACGTCGCCTGCCCACATGGCGTAGGGCTTCCCCTTGAAGGTGCGCACGACGCGCTTGAAGGCCTCGTACGTCCCGGACGCCTCGCCGGAGCGCAGGAACACGATGTCCGGGTCGGTGCTCGACCGCCACGCGTCTCGCGGAGCGGGCGGTTCGGCCGAGCCGAGAGACGATGTCACCTTGGCGTCCAGGGGTGTCAGCGAGGCGGAGTCGGGCGAGCGGACGCCGAGCCACGCGTAGGCCTCCTCGGCGACGGCGATGAAGCGCGGCGTGGACGCGGGAGAGGACGAGGCGGTCGCGGCCGTGAGGGAGTCGGCGCTCTTCTCTGCGGGGGGAGCATACCCGGGCGACGCCAGCTCGGTCGCAGGCGAGCCGGCGACGCGCGGGGCGCTCGTCGGGGCGCGCAGCACGCGGAACCCTTCGAGCGACAGGAGGAGCGCGAAGGCGACGGAGGCGAGGGCGGCGGCCGCCATGCCGGCCCGCGGCC
>JAJZPX010000273.1 GCA_021811025.1 Actinomycetes bacterium | reverse complement strand
AAGCGGTGCGCGTCAATGACGAGCTGAAGCTCGTGACGCCCTTGACGTACTGCAAGGCGGTCGTGATCTCGATCGAGGAGACTCGTAACTAGATGACGGACGAGGCGCGCGGCGCCGTGCCGCGGGTACCCTCGCTGCTCCTCCTCAGCAACATGTATCCGGCGAAGGACAACCCGATGTTCGGGGCGTTCATCGCCAGGCAGGAGGCGGCGCTCCGCGCGCTCGGCGTGAGGTTCCGCCTCGTCGCTAACGCCAGGCAGGCCGCCGGTCCCGTCGCGAACTCGCTGAAGTACGCCTCGATGCTCGTGCGAACGGCGACGGCGGCGCTCGGCGGAGGGTTCGACGTCGTCGTGGGGCACTACCTCTATCCGACGGCGTGGTTCGCCGCCATCGCCTCCCGCCTCTCGGGCAAGCCGTACGTGCTCGTCGTCCACGGCACCGACGCGCGATCGGTGCAGCGCCGGGATTTCGTGGCGGCGCGCTGCCGGAGGGCGCTGCGCGGGGCGCGGCTGGTCGTGTGCGTGTCCGAAGCGCTGGCCGCTCGGCTGCGCCGCGAGCTTGCGCTGCCGGAGTCCGTGCCCACGGCGGTCGTGAACATGGGCGTCGACCGCTCGATCTTCCGCCCGGCCGAAGACGCCCGCGCGATCCTTCAGCTGCCGGCGGACGCCCGGATCGTGATGTTCGCGGGGAACCTAGTCGCCGCGAAGAACGTCGAGACGCTCGTTGCCGCGTTCGAGCGCGCGCACGAGGCGGGCGCGGCCGACCTGCTGCTCCTTGCCGGGGCGGACCCCGAGGGGCGCCGGGCGGAGCTGGAGGCCGACGTGGCGGCGAGGGGCCTCGGCGACGCCGTGCGCTTCCTCGGCGTGCTCGAGCCCGACGGTCTCGCGGCCGCAATGAGCGCCGCCGACGTCTTCGTGCTGCCGAGCCTGTCCGAGGCGCTCGGCGTCGTGCTGCTCGAGGCGATGGCGTGCGGCACCCCGGTCGTCGCGAGCGCTGTCGGCGGGATCCCCGAGGTCGTGAGCGAGGCGTGCGGGCGGCTGGTCGAGCCGACGGACGTCGAGGGGTTCGCGGGGGCCATCGGTGAGGTGATCGGGGCGGGGAAGGCGCGCTTCATGGAGTGCTGCGAGAAGACGGCGGCCGCGAACGACGTGCTCGAGAACACGCGGCGGTTCCTTCGGGCCGTCGAGACATACGCGGGCGGGGGGTCGCGATGACGGACGTGCGGATGACCGCGGTGCGCGAGGCGGCCGAGGCGATGCGGTCGTGGGCGCCCGGGTTCGCGCCGGAGACGCTCGTCGTCCTCGGCAGCGGGCTCGGGAGCGTCGTCGAGCGGATGCGCCTCTCGGCCGAGAAGCCCTTCGCGGCGCTGCCCGGCTTCGCCCCCCCGGCGGTCGCCGGCCACGAAGGCCGCTTCCTGCTCGGCGAGCTCGCGGGCCGGCGCGCCATCGCGATGATGGGACGCCTCCATCTGTACGAGGGGCACCCGGTCGAGCAGATCGTGCTGCCGGTGCGCGCCGCGGCGCTCCTCGGGTGCCGAGTGCTCCTCGCCACGAACGCCGCGGGCGGAATCCGGGACGGCTTGCGCCCCGGCCAGCCGATGCTCGTCACCGACCACCTCAACCTCCTCGGCGTCAACCCGCTGTCCGGGCCGAACCTCGACGATCTCGGCGTGCGCTTCCCGGTGATGGCCGAGGCGTACAGCCGGCGGCTGCTCGACCTCGCGCGGGAGGTGGCGGCTGAGCAGGGCGTCGAGCTCGAGGAGGGCGTGTACGCGGCGGTGGCCGGGCCGAGCTACGAGACGCCGGCCGAGGTGCGCGCGCTGCGGCTGCTCGGCGCCGACGCGGTCGGCATGTCGACGGTGCCCGAGGTCATCGCTGCGCGCCACGCGGGGATGGAGGTGGCCGCGCTCTCGCTCGTCACGAACGTCGCCGCCGACGTCGCGCACGGGCACGAGGAGGTCCTCGCGGCTGCCGGAACCGGAGCGCCGGTGCTGGCGGCGCTGCTGACTGCTATCATCGAACGGCTGTGATCGAAGGGCCCGAAGGGAGTCGCGACGTGTCGGACTACGACGTTAAGGATCTCTCGCTCGCCGAGGCGGGCAAGGCGCGCATCGAGTGGGCGGACAAGGACATGCCGGTGCTCGCGTCGATACGCGAGCGGTTCGAGCGCGAGAAGCCGCTCGAGGGGATCCGCGTCTCGGCGTGCCTGCACGTGACCACCGAGACCGCGAACCTCATGCGCACGCTCAAGGCGGGCGGGGCGGACATCGTGCTGTGCGCGTCCAACCCGCTGTCCACGCAGGACGATGTGGCGGCCGCGCTGGTGTCCGAGTACGGCATCCGCACGTACGCGATCAAGTTCGAGGACACCGAGACGTATTACCGCCACATCGACGCGGCCATCGACCACAGGCCGAACGTCACGATGGACGACGGCGCGGACGTCGTGGGCCGCATTCACGCTGACCGGCCCGGCATGCTCGACACGATCATCGGCGGCACCGAGGAGACCACGACCGGCGTGATCCGCCTTCGCGCGATGGCCGCGGACGGCGCCCTGCGCTACCCGATCGTCTCGGTCAACGACGCGAACACCAAGCACCTCTTCGACAACCGCTACGGTACCGGCCAGTCCACGCTCGACGGCATCATCCGCGCCACCAATCGGCTGGTCGCGGGGCGCACGGTCGTCGTCTCCGGCTACGGCTGGTGCGGCAGGGGCGTGGCGATGCGCGCGGACGGGCTGGGCGCGAACGTCGTCGTGTGCGAGGTGGACCCGCTCCGCGCGCTCGAGGCGGTCATGGACGGCTATCGCGTGATGCCGTCGGTCGAGGCCGCCGCCATCTGCGACATCTGGGTCACCGTCACCGGCGACATCCACGTCATCGGCTCCGAGCAGCTGGCCGCGCTCAAGGACGGCGCGATAGTCTGCAACTCCGGGCACTTCAATGTGGAGATCGACATCCCCGAGCTGCGCGCCACCGCTGTCTCCGAGAGGGAGGTGCGCCCGCTCGTCGAGGAGTTCACGATGCCGGACGGCCGCCTGATCTACCTGCTCGCCGACGGCCGCCTCGTCAACCTCGCAGCGGCCGAGGGGCATCCGGCGTCCGTGATGGACATGAGCTTCGCCAACCAGGCGCTGTGCGCGGAGCACATGGTGAAGAACGCGTCTTCGCTCGAGCCCGGCGTCCACCCCGTGCCCGCGGACATCGACGAGAACATCGCAGCGCTCAAGCTCGCCACGATGGGCGTCACGATCGACGAGCTGTCGGATGAGCAGAAGCGCTACCTCGCGTCGTGGCAGGAGGGCACGGTCTAGGTCAGACTGCCCCTTCCTTGCGAGTGTGGCGGGGAGCTAAGACGGAGAATCCGTCTTTTCTCCCCGCCCCACTCGCCAAGAAGGGG
>JAJZPX010000272.1 GCA_021811025.1 Actinomycetes bacterium | reverse complement strand
AGCTGGAACGGCTCGGCGTGGACCGCGCGGACGAGCGGGACCGCCGAGGAGCTCCTGGCCGTCGACTTCGCCACGCCGTCGCTGGGCTGGGCGGGCGGCAGGAACCGCACGCTCCTCAGGACTGCGAACGGCGGCCGAACGTGGTCGTCGATCTCCACGACGCTGCCCGCCTCGGCCGAGATCCGCGGTCTGTCGTTCACTTCGGCAGATGTTGGCTTCGCAGCCACATGGGACGGCGCCGAGGGCGCGCTCTGGCGCACCGCGGACGGCGGCGGGACTTGGGCGAAGATCGACGGCGAGGCAGGGACGGCGCTGGACTCCGTGACGGCCAGCGGCACCGCCGAAGCGTGGGCGTGCGGTTCGGGCGGACTCCTGCTGCACGCGGACGGGTCGACCGTCTCGACCATGTCGAGCTGCGCGGAGGATCTTCGCGGCACGTGCGCGGCGGGCGGCAGGGCTTGGGCGGTCGGCGAGCGCGGACGAGTGTTCGGCTGGGAGGGGAGCTGGAGCGAGAGATCGAGCATCGTGACCGTCGAGACGCTGCGGGCGTATTCGGCGTTGAGCCAGTGGGCGGTCGGCGACAAGGGGACGGTGGTGCGCTGGTCGCCCCCCGGTTCGGACGGGATGGACCCGGCGAGCGTGTCCTCGCTGTCGACCACGGCTGCCCTGACCGCCGTCGCGTTCGTCGATTCCGGCAACGGGTGGATCGCGGCCGAGGACGGGACGGTCTTCACCGTCACGGGCGGCGCAATCGGGGCGACGAGCAGCCTGCCGGGCGTCGCGCTGACGGGCGTCGCTGCGACGAGCACGGCTCATGCGTGGGCGTGCGGGAACGTGGCCTCGAACGGATACGTGTTCGAGTCCGAAGACGGGGGCTCGACTTGGGCTACCGCGACGGTCTGCTCGGGCAAGCACCTCTACGGCATCTCCGCGAAGGGCGACCACGTGTACGCGGCCGGCGCAGCCGCGGGCGGATCGCCGGCACCGTTTGTCGCGGCGTTCGACGGAGCCGCCTGGTCGACTCGGAACCTCCCCGGCAACAGGCCGTTGCGAGCGATCTCGGCCGTGAGCACGGCCTCGGCCGTGGCGGTGGGTGACGGATGCACGTTCGTGCGCACGATCGACGGCGGCGGGACGTGGGACTCCGTCTCCGTCGACGTCGCGGGCGACATGAACGCGGTGTCTTTCAACGGCGCGGACGGTCGAGCCGTCGGCGACCGGGGCGCGGCGTACGCGAGCTCCGACGGCGGCGCCACGTGGACGAGGCAGGATGCGGGCACCTGCGACGACCTCCTCGCGGTCGACGTATCGGCGGGCGGTCGTCGTGCCGTCGGTACCGGCGGATGCGCGCTGTACGAGGTGACGATGTCGACGCGGGAGGTCGCCGGGCGCGACCGCTACGCGACGGCGGTGGAGGCTTCGCGGCGCACGTGGGGTGGCGGCGAGGCCACGACCGCGGTGCTCGCGGCGGGCGACAAGTGGCCGGACGCGGTGTGCGGGTCGTCGCTCGCGGGAGCGGTGGGCGGCCCGGTCTTGCTGACGAAGCGGTCCAGCCTCCCCGGCTCCGTTGTCGGCGAGCTGCAGCGCCTCGGCACCGAGAAGGTCTACGTGCTGGGCGGCACGCCGACGATCGACGAGGCGGTCGTGAGGTCTCTGGCGACGCAGATGGGTCCCGGCTTCACGGTCGTGCGCCTCGCCGGGATCGATCGCTACGAGACGTCGGCGATGATAGCCTCCGCGACGGTCGGGGAGATCGTCGCGCGCGGGGGGACGTATGACGGTGTCGCATTCCTCGCCACCGGCCTGAGCTTCCCGGACGCGCTGTCCGCCGCTCCCGTGGCGGCGCACTCGAAGGAGCCCGTGCTGTTGACGAGGCCGACCGGGCTCTCCCCGGCCGTGACGTCCGCCTGCGCGTCCCTCCATGTCGCGTCGGGGGTGATCCTTGGCGGCACGGCGTCCGTGCCCGACTCGGTCGTTCAGCGTTTCGGCACTCTGACCGGTGGCGTTCCCGCTCGATGGTGCGGGGCTGACCGGTATGAGACCTCGGCGGAGATCGCGCGCCGCGCCGTCACGGAGAAGGGGATGTCGCCCGCCCGCGTCGCCTTCGCGACCGGACGCGCCTTCCCCGACGCGCTCTCCGGCGGCGTGGCGCAAGGCCATCTCGATGGCCCCCTGCTGCTGTCGCGCGAGTATCTCCCACCATCCGTCGGCACGTTCGTGACCGCGTACCGGCCTTCCGAGCTGAGGTTCCTCGGCGGACAGGAGTCGTTGCCGCTACGGTCGCGGAACGAAGCCGTCTGGGACATTCTCTCGGGCTTCTGAGTCGCCGGGCCGGGAGAGGGATCGCGCTCGGCGCGGCCCCTCGGCTTCCTCCCGCCCGCCGGGCTTCGGCTACAATCGAGGCGCGCGCGGGACGCGAGTACGTGTCGGGACACGCTGGGGGGCGAGAAGCCATGCGGGTGCTGGTGCTGGGCGGCGGAGGCCGCGAGCACGCGATAGTGAAGAAGCTCGTCGAGTCGCCGCAGGTGACGCGGGTGTTCTGCGCCCCCGGCAACGGCGGGACGGCGCCGATCGCCGAGAATGTCACCGGCGTGGACGTCGAGGACCCGAAAGCTGTCGCCGACCTCGCGCTCGCGCTGACGGTCGACCTCGTCGTCATCGGCCCGGAGGCGCCCCTCGTCGCCGGCGTAGCGGACGAGATCGCCGGTCGCTACATCCGCGTGTTCGGCCCCAGGAAGGCCGCGGCGCGCCTCGAGGGGAGCAAGGACTTCGCGAAGAGGGTCATGCAGCGCAGCGGCATCCGAACCGGCGGGTACGCGGCGTTCGAGGACGTCGACGCCGCGCTTGCGTACGCGCGCGACCTTGGCGCCCCCATCGTCGTGAAGGCCGACGGCCTCGCGGCGGGCAAGGGCGTCACGGTGGCGATGAACCTCCCCGCAGCCGAGGAGGCGGTGCACGAGTGCCTCGAAGGACGCTTCGGCGAGGCCGGGCGCGTGTGCCTCATCGAGGAGTACCTCGAGGGGCCGGAGTGCTCGCTGCTCGCGTTCACCGACGGCACGACCGTTCGGCCGATGCTCCCCGTGCAGGACCACAAGCGCGCGTTCGACCACGACGCCGGCCCGAACACCGGCGGGATGGGCGCGTACACGCCGGTGCCCGCGGTCGACGCCGTCACCCTCGACGACATGGTCGACGTGCTGCAGCGCACGGTCGGCGGGCTCGCGACCGACGGCATCGACTACCGCGGCGTGCTCTACGGCGGGTTCGTCCTGACGGACGAGGGGCCCAAGGTGCTCGAGTACAACGCGCGCTTCGGCGACCCCGAGACGCAGGTCATCATGCCGATGCTCGAGAGCGACCTGATGGACGTCCTGCTCGCGGTGGCGGACGGGAAGCTCGAGATC
>JAJZPX010000271.1 GCA_021811025.1 Actinomycetes bacterium | reverse complement strand
ACCGCCCTCGAGCATGTGGGTGGCGAAGCTGTGCCTCAGCGTGTGCGGGTGCAGCTCGAGCGAGACGCGCGCCCCGTAGCGGCGCACCAGTCCGAAGACCCACTGCCTGGTCAGGCGCCGGCCTCGGCCCGAGAGGAACATCGCCGACGGATCCTGCCGCTTCGACTTCGACCGCAGGTACGGGCGAGCGTGCCGGAGATACTCCGCCAGCGCTCCGCCTGCCGCTCCCGCGATCGGCGTGACCCGCTCCTTCCGCCCCTTCCCGAAGACGCGCAGCAGCCCCGCCTCGAGGTCCGCGTCCGGCACGTCCAGCCCCACCAGCTCGCTCGCCCGCAGACCGCATCCGTAGAGCACCTCGAGGAGAGCGCGATCGCGCACGCCGAGGGGACCGGGGTCGAACGGCTGCGAGAGGAGGCGCTCTGCGTCGGCGATCGAGATCACGTCGGGAAGGCGCTCCGGGACCTTCGGCAGGGGAAGCGCCGCGGCGGGATGCGTCTCCGCGAGTCCCTCGCGCACGAGGAACCGGTGGAAGCTCCTCACCGCCGAGACCTTGCGGCGAACGGTGGCCGAGGCGTAGCCGCGCTCTCTCAGGGCCATCACCCACGCCGTGAGGTGGTCGCGCGTCACCGAGCCGGAGGAGCGCACCCCGCGTTCGTCGAGGAACCCGAGGTACGCCCGCAAGTCCCTGCGGTACGCCTCGACCGTGTTCGCGGACGCCCCTCGCTCGATCGACAGATGGCCGAGGAACTGCTCGAGCCGGCTCTCCATGGCCCTCAGTATATGGTAACGGCCGCCCGCATCGGACGGCCGTTCGCGGGACCGCGCAGGCTCACGCCAGGAGCGGCTCCAACGGGGAGTATTCCATTCCGTGCGCGTCCGCGACGGGCTTGTACGTGACCTTCCCGTCGAGCACGTTGACCCCCTTCGCGAGCGCCGGATCGTCCGTCACCGCCCGCTTCCATCCCTTGTCGGCGATGGCGAGCCCGTACCGGGTCGTGGCGTTCGTCAGGGCCAGCGTCGAGGTGTTCGGGACGGCGCCCGGCATGTTCGCGACGCCGTAGTGGAGCACGCCCTCGACGAAGTAGGTGGGCTCGGCGTGCGTGGTGGGATGGGTGGTCTCGATGCAGCCCCCCTGGTCCACGGACACGTCGACGATGACCGCGCCCTTCCTCATGCTCGGAAGCATGTCCCTCGTGACCAGCCACGGAGTCTTGGCGCCGGGCAGCAGGACCGAGCCGATGACGAGGTCGGCGCTCCGGATCGCCTCGTCGATGTTGTGCGCGTTGCTGTAGACGGTGCGGATGCGGTTGCCCCAGATCTCGTCGAGGTAGCGCAGGCGGTCGATGTTGACGTCGAGCACGGTCACGTTCGCGCCCATCCCCATCGCCACGTACGTCGCGTTGGTGCCGACCACGCCAGCGCCGAGCACGACCACGTTGGCAGGAAGGACTCCGGGGACCCCTCCCATCAGCACACCGCGCCCGCCGTTCGGCTTCTGCATGTAGGCCGCGCCTACCTGCGTGGCCATGCGCCCGGCGACCTCGGACATCGGAGCGAGCAGAGGAAGCGTGCGGTTCGGGAGCTCCACCGTCTCGTACGCGATGCACACCCCGCCCGACTCCACGAGGCCCTTCGTCTGGGCGAGGTCGGGAGCGAGGTGCAGGTACGTGTAGAGGATCTGGCCCGGCTTCAGCATCGCGATCTCGCCGGGCTGCGGCTCCTTGACCTTGACGATCATCTCCGCCCGGTCGAACACCTCGGCCGCGTCGTCGACGAGCTCCGCCCCGGCGCCGAGGTAATCGCCGTCCGCGAACGACGAGCCCTGGCCCGCCGTCTTCTCGACGAGGACGGTGTGCCCGTGGCGCACGAACTCCCGGACGCCGCCGGGCGTCATGCCCACGCGGAACTCGTTGTTCTTGATCTCCTTCGGCACGCCGATGATCACGTCGCTCGCTCCTTCTTCGCGTCTTGCGGTTGGGCGGGACTCGCGCCCCCGGGGCAGCCTTATCCAGTCTAGCCGTCTTCGGATGCACTTCAAGTCTTACCCGGACGGTCGTCCCCGGACGATGAGAGACGCGAGCATTCCATATCTTTCCGCTGGCAGGAGCCGTGTCTTGCCGGCATGGCAAACAAAGGCGCATTCGGCTCGGGTTTATGCATCTCTGATACCCGTCACCTCGCGAGAGAGCCGATGGAGCGAGAGCTCAGCCGAGCAGCCTCGCCGCCGCCTCGCCCGCCGCCGCCGCCGCCGAGAAGAACGCGGGATCCTCGGCCGGCCCGCGCCCCATCGTGAGCATCGCGACGCCTCGCGAGTCCGGCAGCCGGCCCTCCTCGTCCACGCGCTCGTGCCGCGCCCACACGCCTGCATCCGCGAGCGCGCGCTCCACCTCGGCCGCCTGATGCGCGGGGAGCGAGGGGACCGGGACGAGAGCGCGCCCGAACGCGAGCCGGCCGAGGACGCCGAGCGTGTGATGGCTCACGCCTGCGTGGCGCTCGCGCCGGTCGACGAACGAGAGGCGCAGCACGGCGACGGGGCGCCCGCCAAGAGCCGCGGCAGCGTCGATCGCCTGCGCCTGCGCGACCCCTCCGTGCCCGTACGGCGTGTGGGTCCCCGTGACTCCCGGGCCGTTCGCGACGACCGCCACGTCGGCTCGTTCGACGTGCCTGGCCGCGATCAGCCCGGTGTGCAGCGTGACCGCCTCGAGATCGCCGCCGAACGCCTGCCCGGCGGTCACCGTCGCGTCGAGCAGTCCCTCGCGACGGCAAGCACGCACGAGGTCGGACAGCGCGAGAGGCAGCGACGCGGCGTCGGTCATGACGAACGCCACTCGGGCGTCCGGCCGCGCCTCCTTCAGCGCGGCTGCGACCGGCGCCAGGTGGCTGTGCAGCCCGCAGCAGACGACGGGCATCCCTTCGAGGTCCTCTGCCGTGGCCATCACCGAGTGGTGCGGCGACGCGGGCTCCTCCACTGCGAGCACGTCGCGCTGAAGCGGCGTGTAGCGCAGCTTCATGACGTGTCCCCCGCTCGCGTCGGCCAGCGCCTCGCCCTCCCCCTCGCGCGCGCAGACGAAGTGCCAGCCTCCCGTCCCCAGCGCCAGATCGACCGCTGTGACGTTCACCAGGACGCGATCTCCAGCAGCGCACGGGCCAGTGAGAGCCGGATAGCAGATCGCCCCGAGCGACGGAGGCGCTCCCGGGCCCAGGGAGAGGCGCTGGATGCCGGGCTCCTCGGACAGGACGGAGGCGACGGTCGTCCAGACGAGGCGCACCTAGCGCCCCGCCGCCGCGCGATCGAGCAGCGCCTCGACGAGGTCCGCGAGGCGCTCGAGGTCGTCCACCCGCAGGCGCTCGGAGGTCCCGTGGACGTTCGTCATCCCTGTCGAGAGCACGAGCGTGGGGACGCCGTACCCGG
>JAJZPX010000270.1 GCA_021811025.1 Actinomycetes bacterium | reverse complement strand
GCCCGCCATTCGGGCGAAGATACGAGGGCTCGACGTCGTCGGGCGGGAAGTAGTAGGAGGGCGCCAGTCCCGTCTGCAGGACGCGGATCGTCGAGTACGAGTCGGCGATGACGAAGCCGTTGAGGATCACTTGCGCGTGGGCCTCGCACCGCTCAACCACGGGCGGCAGCGGGTAGTCCCACACGCTCTCCAGCGCGCGCGCGCTATCGTTCGTCCCTCCGCTCGCGGCCACCGTGCACCTCTCGCCTGCTCGAACATTGTTGTACCCTCACGCGCTACACTCGGCACGAGGCCGCCGACGCAGGCTCAGCTCTCGGTGACCGAGTGCCGATGTTGAAGGCAAGAGAGCAGGGGCGTTGCGGTCTCGTGCTCGAGGAGGAGGGGCATTGAAGGGAGTCGCATCGTTGCGACGCCTCCTGATCGCCGTGTCGGCGGTCTGCCTCGTCACGGCCGCACCCGCTCGCGTCTCGGCGCTCGAGCCGATCCCGCCGCCGTCCGTGCAGTACGTCGTGCAGGGGTTCGGCGCCGACCCCCTCGGCTCCGCCGGGCCGCGACTCCGCATCTCCCTCGACCCCCCCGAACCCGACAGCTACTTCGGCTGGTACAGGTCTCCCGTCCGGATCGCCCTGCTGCCGGATCGCCCCGCGGGCATCAAGTACGCCTGGGACGACCCGGCCGGCGCGTGGCACCCGTACCAGGCGCCGATCCTCGCGCCGGAGGGCAAGCACGTGCTGTACGCGCAGGCGGACGACGGGAAGCCTGGCCCCCTTGTGGCCCTGCAGGTCAAGCTCGACTTCCGCTCGCCGGCGCGGCCGACGCAGGAGGCGGCCGGGGCGCCCGCCCGTCCGCTCGCTGCAGGGACGACCACGGGGAGCGCGGTCGTGAACGTGACTGCGAGCGCGAACCCGTTCGCGGGGCCGAGAGTGATTCGCGTGTGGGGCCAGGATCGCTACGGCACGTGCGGGGAGATCGGGCGGAAGGACTTTCCGGCTGGCGCAGCGACCGCGATCCTCGCCAGGGGAGACGACTTCCCGGACGCTCTCGCATCGGCGCCGCTCGCCGGGCTCTACAACGCACCGATCGTCCTGACGAAGCCGACGTCGTTGCCCGACGCGTCGCTCAGGATGCTCGCCGACCTCGGCATCCGCCGGGCGGTCATCATCGGCGACGAGCACGCGGTCTCCCGGGGCGTCGAGCGGCAGCTCGTCTCTCGCGGCATCAGCTTCGAGCGGATCGGCGGGAAAGACCGCTACGGCACCGCCGCGCTGATCGCGTCGGCCGTCGTGGCGCGTGGAGGCGAGAAGGGCGCGGCGTTCGTGGCGCGCGGCGACCAGTTCCCCGACTCGCTGGCCGTGTCGCCGCTGGCCTTCCGGGCGAAGCGCCCGATCCTGCTCGTGCGCCCCACCTCGCTGCCGCCTGTGACGAAACAGGCGCTCGGTGCGCTCGCCATCAACACGATCGTCATCGCCGGGAGCGACGCAGCCGTGTCCCCGGGTGTCGAGGACAACATCCGGGCCACGCACGTCTCGATCTCGCGCGCGGAGGGTGAGAACCGATACGGCACGGCCGCCGCCGCCGCCCGCTACGGAGAAGCGGCGGGGCTGGGCGACTTCCGGCTCGTCGGCATCGCGACCGGCGAGGACTTCCCGGACGCGCTTTGCGGCGGCGCGGCGATGGGCAGCTTGGGCGGTGTCATCCTCATGACGCCGAAGGGCCACCTCGCGGCGGAGACCGCCGCCGAGCTCAGGGCGCACGGCCCCAAGCTGCGGGACGTGCAGGTCTTCGGCAGCGAGCGGACGATCGCGAAGCTCACCTGGGACCAGCTCTTGGACGCCGTCAGGTGAGCGCCCACGGCGAGATACGGCTGGAGCGCGGAGACATCACGCGCGTCCCCGTCCATGCGATCGTCAACGCGAGCAACGCGCGCATGATCCCGGGCGGCGGAGTGAGCGGGGCGATCCACTCCGCCGGCGGGCCTTCGATCGCCGCGGAGGCACGGGAGGTGATCGCGCACCGAGGCCCGCTCGAGCCGGGCGAGGCGGCCGCGACGGGCGGCGGCAGGCTGTCGGCCCGCCACGTCATCCACGCGCTCGGGCCCGTCTGGCACGGCGGGCGGGGAGGCGAGCCCGAGGCGCTCGCGAGCGCGTACAGGAACTGCGTCCGAGCCGCGGACGAGCTCGGCGACGCCTCGATCGCATTCCCTTCGATATCAACCGGCATCTTCGGCTACCCGATAGAGCTCGCGGCGCCGGTGGCGCTGCGCGCCGTTCGCGACGCGCTCGACGCCGCTTTGTCCGTGCGCGAGGTCCGCTTCGTGCTCTACGACGACGCGACGTATCGTGCGTACGAGAGGGCGCTCTCCGAGATGTGAGCGGGCGCGTGGGGTAACGTCTCGCAAGGCCCCGCGAAGGAGGGACAGATGCCGCTCGTGCACATCGACCTGCTCGAAGGCCGTCCTCCCGACTACCACGCCGCGATCCTGGAGGCCGTTCGCGCGGCCCTCGTCGAGAGCGCGAACGTGGTGCACGAGCGCATCGTCCAGCGCATCCACGAGGTCGGCCCGGAAGCTCTGGACGTCCCGCCCGCCAAGACCGAGCGCGCGATCGTGATCGAGGTGACGATGATGGACGGCCGGTCGCCCGAGCTGAAGGCGGCGTTCTTCGCGGACGTGCGTCAGCGCCTTGCCGAGGATCCCGGGATCGCGCCCGAGGACGTGTACGTCACGATCGGCGACAAGCCGCACGGCGACTAACGCGGCGGGCACCGCCGCGCGCCTACGCGCCCGCCATCGCCACCGCGCTCGGCTGGCGCAGCCGCTTCGCGGCGAACTCCCAGTCGACGAGCCTCCAGAACCCCTCGACGTACTTCGGCCGCGCGTTGCGGTAGTCGATGTAGTACGCGTGCTCCCAGACGTCGCACGTCAGCAGCACGTTCGCGCCGTCGCGCATCGGCGTGTCGCCGTCGCCCGTGTTCGCTATCCCGAGCTTGCCGCCGTCGTCCACGAGCCACGTCCAACCGGACCCGAACAACGTTGTGGCCTTCTGCGTGAACTGCTCGACGAATGCGTCGAAGCTGCCGAAGTCGCGCTCTATCGCGCTCTTGAGCTCGCCCGACGGCCCGCCGGTCCCATCGGGCGTAAGGCACTGCCAGTACATCGTGTGGTTCCAGTGCTGGCACGCGTTGTTGTAGATACCCGATCCCTTCTCGGACTTCCTCACGATCTCCTCGAGATCGGCGTTCTCAAAGGCTGTGCCCGCTATCAGCTCGTTCAGCTTCGCGACGTACGTCGCGTGATGCTTCCCGTAGTGGTAGTCGATGGTCTCTCTCGAGATCGCCGGTGCGAGCGCGTCCCGCGCCCACGGAAGCTCGGGCAGCTTGTGCTCCATGGTCCGTCTCCTAACCTCTCGGTGGGCGCTGCGTTCG
>JAJZPX010000269.1 GCA_021811025.1 Actinomycetes bacterium | reverse complement strand
CGAGCAGCTCGGCGGCGAGCTGGTGGAGAAGGCGACCGCGGTCTACTCGGCCGCACGCGACCACGCTGCGAAGCGCGGCATCATCATCGCGGACACGAAGTTCGAGTTCGGCCTGGTCGACGGGCGAGTCACGCTGGTCGACGAGGTGCTGACGCCGGACAGCTCGCGGTTCTGGCCGGTCGAGGGCTACGAGCCGGGGCGCAGCCAGCCCAGCTTCGACAAGCAGTTCGTCCGCGACTGGCTCGAGGAGTCGGGGTGGGGCAAGACGCCGCCCGCCCCGCGCCTGCCCGAGGACGCGATCGCCAGGACGTCCGAGAAGTACATGCAAGCGTACGAGCTCATCACGGGCTCGAAGTTCGAACCGGAAGGCTGAAGCAACGCATGGCACGACGCAGCCCGCTCAATCCGCGATATCAGAAGGACACCGGGCCGGCCGGCAAGACCCGCCGCAGCGCCGCGGCCGCGAAGCCGAAGCGCGAGGCTGGAGGCCGGGGGGAGGCCGCGCCCGCGCCGAAGAAGAGCGGCTCGAGCTTCCGCGACGCCGTGCGCAGCGTCCCGTCGACCCCGGAGATGAAGCGCTGGCGGCGCATCTGGTGGGCGTTGATCGGCCTCGCGCTCGTCGCCCTGCTCCCAAGCCTGTTCATCCCGGCAGTCCGAGCGGACCGAACCCTTTCGACGATCTTGCTCGTGATCTACGTGATATTCCTCGGCGGCGCGTTCTACATCGACCTCGGCATCATCAGGAAGCTGCGCGCGAGGGCGACGGCCGAGGCCAAACACAGGCCATAGCGGACCGAAGGCCGCCACGGCCCTCAGTCGCCCGGTCAACGGAGGGAGACGGCGTGACGCGGTACGAGATCTTCGTGACGTACAAGAGGGGCATCTTCGACCCGCCCGGAGCGACCGCGGCGCGCGCGCTCGCGAACCTCGGCTACGACGAGGTCGAGGGCGTCTCGATCGGCAAGTACATTCGCCTGGACGTCGCTGACGGCACGCCGGAGGAACGCGTCGCCGAGATGTGCGACAAGCTGCTCGCGAACCCGGTCATCGAGGACTACCGCATCGTCGCGAAGGAGGTCTGAGGCCGTGCGCTTCGGCGTCGTCATCTTCCCTGGCTCGAACTGTGAGCAGGACGTGGTGCACGCGGTGCGCCACATGGGGCACTCCGCGGACTACGTGTGGCACGGCGACACCGACCTCTCCGGCTTCGACGCCGTGGTGCTCCCCGGCGGCTTCAGCTACGGCGACTACATCCGCTGCGGCGCGGTCGCGCGCTTCTCGCCCGTGATGGCTTCAGTCGTGCGTTTCGCCGAGGAGGGACGGCCGGTCGTCGGCATCTGCAACGGCTTCCAGATCCTGACCGAGGCGCACCTGCTGCCGGGGGCGCTGCTGCGCAACGAAGGGCTGAAGTTCATCTGCGAGCCGGTGCACCTGCGGGTGGAAGAGAGCGTGTGCGAGTGGCTCGACCTGTCCGCCGGCAGCGTCATGACGATCCCGATCAACCACAACGAGGGCAATTTCATCTGCGACCCGGAGACGCTCGAGCGCCTCAAGGCGAACGGGCAGATCGTGCTGCGCTACTGCGAGCCGGACGGCACCGTGCTGCCGGGCTCCGCGCCGAACGGGGCGCTCGACTCGATCGCCGGCATCTGCAACGAGCGCGGCAACGTCTTCGGGCTGATGCCGCACCCCGAGCGCGTGGTGGACCCGCTGTCGGGAGGCACCGACGGCCAAGCGATCTTCCGCGCGATCGCGAAACGCGCTGCCGAGGTGGCCGGGTAGCTTGGCCGCCTCTCCGAGCACGGTGAGTTGGAACAGAATCGCTCCTCGGGGCGGACCTTCGGGGTCGAGGGCTTCGGAATCCGTGACTCCATGGCGAGATGCGATGATCCGCTCGCATGCCTCCACCATGTCCGCCAGGAATGCGGCGTCATCACGCGTTCAAGACTAGCGCATTCGCGACAGGAGGTAGCCAATCCTGACGCGGTCCCCTTCGTGGCGGCGCCTTGACCGCATGGAACGGCCATCGCGCTCGCACGCTGAACGC
Source organism: Actinomycetes bacterium (assembly GCA_021811025.1). Lineage (GTDB taxonomy): Bacteria > Actinomycetota > Coriobacteriia > Anaerosomatales > JAJZPX01 > JAJZPX01. Next base: position 1,386 of record JAJZPX010000269.1, on the reverse strand, counting down.
AAGTCCACCCAGAGTCCGCCCAACGTTGAGGCGCATGAGCTGCGCCCGGTTCCCCATTGTCGGCGAAGCACCGCTCGCTGTCCTGGCGTCTGTTGCGCGTGTTGGAGCGACGCTCACGGTTTCGCGATGTACTCGACTCCGGTCATGCCTGCGAAGTCAGCGTCCTGTGTCCAGAGCGTTGCGTCGTGGTCGCGCGCGGTAGCGAGGATGAGGCTGTCCGCCATCGGCAGCTTGTGCTCGAGACTCAAGGCGGCCGCGGAAAGCGCGATCGTTGCGGTCAGCTCCACCACGCGCCCCTGCTGCATGATCGCGACCGCTTGGAGCGCTGGGCCCTCCCCACGCTGCAGCGACACTCGCTTGAACACCTCATACAGGCACACGACGGGCACGATCAGGTCCGACGTGGCCTTAACCGTGTCCGCGAAGAAGGCGGCGTTCTCGCCGTCCGCGAAGTACTCCAGCCACCCTGAGGAGTCGACGACGTTCACACTCGATCGCTCTCACGGGGCACGGTCGTGTCGATCCCGCGCAAGAACCCCCGCATCTGCTCGATGGGCAGGACGGGGACGAGCTCGATGCGGTTCTCGAGCTGGATGGCCTGCACCTTCTGACCGGGATGCAGGTGCAGACTGTCGCGGATGCTCTTGGGGATGACGACCTGGAACTTGGGAGAGATGGTGAGCGTCTCCACGGCGACTCCTATCGATGGCAAGAACGTATGACGACCATACCATCGTTGGCGTCAACCGTCACAACCCGAGGACGGCGTGCTGCGTTCGGTCCGATGTCTAGCGCATCGACTGCGCGCGCCGGCGATGCGCTTGTCACCCGAGGGTGCATCGCAGGGCGCCGTCTGTTGCGCGTGCTAGCCTCAACCAGTCGACGAAGATGCTGGGCCTCTACAAGCAGATGAGCGACGTTGATACGAAGATGACCGGCGCGCTAAGCCAGGCAATCGACTACATAGACATCAGCTGGTCTGCCGGGAACCGACAGGACTGGAACACGGGCTTCGAGTACGCGGGGAAGGCCGACAGCGCGATTGCCGAGGCGAAGAGGCTCCAAACTGATCGGAACGAGATCATCAACGAGATTCGAGCTATCGCCGGTCAGTAGCGTGCGTTCGTCCGAGCAACGTAGTAGCGCTTCAGCTGCGAACGAAGCGCCTCTCTTCGGAGCGTAGACCTGTCATGAGTCAGCTGGAAGCCCTTGTCAGGCGCCCCCTATGTCCTCTCAAGAGACGTCAGGTGGGGACCCAGATCCAGGGAAGCCCAGCAGGTCTTGGCGAGGTTCATGCCCTTTGGCGGGAAGCCTACGTGGATCGCCCGGCGCCCCTTTGAGTTAAGGAACTCGACTGCCGGGACGTAGTCCGCGTCCGAGCTGACG
>JAJZPX010000268.1 GCA_021811025.1 Actinomycetes bacterium | reverse complement strand
GCCACAGGGGCGGGCGGTCGGAGCTGCCGGGGATGAACCCGGCCGAGATCAACGTCGCGGTCAGCCGGAACGCCCTGACGATCAAGGGGGAGCGGCGGCGGGACCCCGGCATCGCCGAGGGCGACTACGTCATGCGTGAGTCCACCTACGGGGCGTTCGAGCGCCGGGTGACGATGCCCGCGGATATCGACGCGAGTCAGGTGCGCGCGCAGTACCGGGCGGGAATCCTCGAGGTCACCGTGCCTGCGACGGCCCTGATGGCGCCCCCGCCCCGGCCGGTGCAGGTCGCCGGCGCGCCGGCCGGCGCAGCGGCGGAAGGCGAGGGCGCGCAGCCGTACGGTCAACAGCCGCTCGCCGACTACGCGGCGCAGCCCTCCGGGTTCGACCTCGGATCGCTCGGCATCGACGCGGCATCGGCCGCCGAACAGCCGCTCGAGCGGCCGCGCTCCGTGCTGGCCGGCTGGTTCCGGGGCGGGCGATAGCGATGGGAGAGAGCGGCACGCAGCCGATCCCCGGCCCGCCGCGCACGACGCGGATCTCCGCGATCGTCCTGGGGACGATCGGGGCGGTCATGGGTGGCGCCGCGGCGCTCGCCTCCGTGTTCGCGCCCGATGCGCCCGACTTCACGCCCGTCCCCGCGTCGCTGGCGGCCGGCGCGCTGGCGCTCGCTTTCTCGGCTCTGGGAGAGCTGGGCGCCGCGGAGACGACGGCTCACCCGCATCTCGCGGGCGTGCTGATGCTCGTCGCCGCGGGAGGAGGCTACGCGGCGATCGGCGCCGATATCGGGATCGCGCCGGTGCTGCTCGCGGCCGCCGGGGTGCTCGCGCTCACGGTGCCTCCCGTGCACCCGCACCGGCACAGGCTGCCGGTGCTGCTCCGGCCGTCAGGAGGCTAACGCCTGCGAGGCGAAGCGTGGGCGCGACGCCGTGAGGGATGCGGCGGTTCCGTGGAGAGGAGTCTCTCGCCCTCGCCTATCTCGGCCAGGCACCTCTCGAGGTCCTCGGCCGAAAGCTCGCCGTCGTGGCGGATGACCGCCTGCAACACCGTTCCGGTCTCAGTGCGCTTGCGTCGCCACTCGATGCCTACACGGCGACCGTCGCGCAAGCGCGCTCCCAGGCACATGTTCATTGCCGCGTCCTTCCCCTTGTCCGACGAATGGCTGCGACGATGGGTGGACCTGCGTGCCAGATATACCCAGACCCGGCGCAAGTCTAACGGGATTGCGCTAGCGCTCGCATGAGCAACCGGCAGGTACGCGACTCCCTGCATGATAAGGCGGCAGGATGCGTGAGGCTCGCCCTTTACGAATGCAAGATAGGTTGGGATGAAAGCGGTGGTCAGACCGCGTGGACCGCGGCCGCGAGGTCCGCGACGAACGTCGCGAGCGCCGTCGGGTCGGACTGCCGCCGCACGATTGCGCTTCCGACGATGACCCCGTCCGCCATGCGCCCGACCTCGGCCGCCTGGTCGGGGGTCGAGAGGCCGAAGCCCACCGCCACGGGGATGCGCGGATCCCGGTTGCCGCCGCGCAGGGACTTCACGCGCTCCACGAGCGCGGACAGCTCCGGCGGCAGCTTCGCGCGCTCGCCCGTCACGCCCAGCGAGCTCACGACGTAGACGAACCCCTGCGATGCCTGCGCGACGATCTCGATCCGGTCGGGCGGGGACGTCGGAGCGACGAGGAACACCGTGTCGAGGCGCCGCCCCTCGGCCGCCCGCATCCAGCGCCCGGAGAAGGGGTTGTCGGGAGGGAGGTCGGGCACGATGAAGCCCGAGACGCCCGCCTCGGCCGCGGCCGCCGCGAGCCTCTCGAACCCGAACCGCATCATCGGGTTGAGGTACGTCATGAGCGCGACCGGCGGCGCGTCGGGCGCGCCGGGGTCGGCGAGGAAGTCCGCCGCCAGCGCGAGCGTCTCGGCGAGCCCGAAGCCTCCCGAGTTCGCGGATCGCGCCTCCTCGGCGGCGGAAACGATGACGGGACCGTCGGCGAGCGGGTCGGAGTACGGCACGCCGAGCTCGATCACGTCCGCGCCGGCCGCGGCGATCGCGCGCAGCGCCTCCAGCGACCGGGCACGGTCCGGGAAGCCCGCCATAAGGTATGCGACGAGGGCGGGATGCCCGTGGGCGAAGCCGCGGGCGAGGCCGGTGGCGACATCGCCCGGGTGGCTTCCGAACGCCCCGGGTGTACTCCCCGCTTCAGGCGCCAAGCCCTGCCTCCCGGACGATGTCGATGTCCTTATCCCCTCTCCCGGACACGTTCACAACTACTCGGCCGCTCGGCCCCAGCTCCTCGGCGAGGCGCGGCAGCAGCGCGAGCGCGTGCGCGCTCTCGATCGCAGGGATGATGCCCTCCGTGACGCACAGCTGCTCGAAGGCCGCGAGCGCCTCGGCGTCCGTGACGGCCTCGTAGCGCACGAGCCCCTCGTCGTGCAAGTACGCGTGCTCGGGCCCGACGCCCGGGTAGTCGAGGCCGGCCGAGATCGAGTACGCCTCGACCGGGTTGCCCGCCTCGTCCTGCAGGAGGTAGCTGTAGAAGCCGTGCGTCACGCCCGGCTCGCCCTTCGCGATCGACGCGCCGTGCTTGCCGCTGTCGAGCCCGAGACCGGCGGCCTCCGCGCCGAGGAGGAGCGGGCGCTCGGACGCGGGGACGTCGCGGAGGAACGGGTGGAACATCCCGATCGCGTTGCTGCCTCCGCCCACGCACGCCACGACCGCGTCGGCCCGCTCGCCCTTCTCCGCGAGCTGCGCGATCGTCTCGGTGCCGATGACCGACTGGAACTCGCGCACGATCGCGGGATACGGGTGCGGTCCGATGGCCGAGCCGATCGCGTAGAAGGTGTCGTTCACGCGCTCCACCCAGTGGCGCAGCGCCGCGGTGACGGCGTCGGCCAGCGTGCCGCTGCCCTCGTCGACGGGCACTACCTCCGACCCGAGAAGGCGCATCCGGTAGACGTTGAGCGACTGCCGCCGGATGTCCTCGACACCCATGAACACGGCGCACTCCAGCCCCATCAGGGCGGCGGCGGTAGCGGTGGCGACGCCGTGCTGGCCGGCGCCGGTCTCGGCGATCACGCGGCCCTTCCCCATCCGCTTCGCGAGCAGGCACTGCCCGAGCGTGTTGTTGATCTTGTGCGCGCCGGTGTGGTTCAGGTCCTCGCGCTTGAGGAAGACGGCGCCGAGCCCGGCGGCGCGCGCGAGCCGGTCGGCGCGGTACAGCGGCGTCGGGCGCCCGGTGTAGTCGCGGAGCAGGACGCCGAGCTCGGCGGCGAAGCCCGTGTCGGCCTTCGCGGTCTCGAACGCCTCCTCAAGCTCGCGCAGCGCCGGCACTACCGTCTCGGGCACGAACGTGCCGCCGTACGGCCCGAAGAACCCATGCGCGTCCGGGCCCGAGAGCATGTCCTCGGCCGAAGGCAGGAACTCGCTCATCGGTGCTCCA
>JAJZPX010000267.1 GCA_021811025.1 Actinomycetes bacterium | reverse complement strand
CTCATGCCCGGTTCACCTCGCTTCGGACTCGAGCTGCTCGAGGCGCAGGGCCCGTGCCTCGTCGCCTCGAGGCTCGGGCCGCAGCGCGAGGCGCACGAAGCCGGACAGGATCAGAATGTGGCCGGCCGCGAACGCGATGTTGTTCACGACCGAAGGGGTCAGGCCGGCCCGGAGCAGGGCGACCGGTATCGCCGCGACGAGGAGAGCGACGGTCGCGGCTTGCACGCGGACGGGCCTGAGCGACGTCCCGCCCCCTACCTTGGATGTGACGGCGAAGCGCGACGACCGGCGAAAGACCGCGTCGACGAGCGCCGAGATCTGCACCGGAAAGCTCGCCAGCGTGAACCACAGCCCGCTGAACCTCAGGGTGAAGCCCGCGGCGTAGATGATCGTGAATAGCGTGGCGAACACGTACGGCAGGAAATGGATGGGGTACTCGTTCCGCGCGGGCGTCGGCTGCAGCCCGAAGAGCAGGAAGCTCAGCGTCAGGATGATGTAGCTCGCGTAGGCCCACCCGTTGAACCAGTACATGAAGCTCAGGAAGTACTGCGCCGCCTGGCCGAACCGCATCCCCCTGTGAAACGGACGGCGCCGCAACAGGATGTCGAGCGCGCCGACCGCCCATCGCTTCTGCTGGCTGAAGTAGCCCTTGACGTCGACCGGGCCGAAGCCCTGGGCGAGCACCTCGGACAGGTAGAGCGCCGACCAGCCGAGCCGTCCCAGCAGCAGCGAGATGCGCAGGTCCTCCGTGACCGAGTCCTCGGGGATCCCGCCGACGTCCTGGAGCGCCGCTCTGCGGAACACGACGTTCGTCCCGCACGAGAAACCCGCGCCGAGAGCGTCCTTGCCTCTCATTATCGGGCCGTAGAAGAGCGACTGCTGCGCGTGTGCGCCCGCCGCCACGCGATTCACGCCTCGGTTCCTGTACACCTGGGGCGTCTGCACGTACGCCACGTCGGTACGGCCGAAGCAAGGGATCGTGCGCTCGAGGAACGACGGGAACGGCACGTGATCCGCGTCGAAGATGACGACGAAATCGCCGTGCGTGACGCCGAGGGCGTGGTTGATGTTGCCGGCCTTCGCGCCCTTGCGGTCCGTTCGCGTCACGTACTTGGCCCCACAGTCCCTCGCGATCGCTTCGATCTCCGGCGCCTGCCCGTCGTCGAGCACCCACACCTTCAGGCGCGGATGGCGGATGGCCGTCACGGCGCGGACCGTGGGCTCGACGATAGCCGCCGGCTCTCCGCACACCGTCACGAACGCGTCCACCCGCTCAGCGCTGCGGCTGAAGTCCGCGTCCGGCGGGTCGTTCCAGCGCTGGTTCCAGATCGTGTACCAGAAGCCGGCGGCCTGCGTGATGTTGAAGAGCTCGGCAGCGAGGAGCAGCCTGAACAGAACCGGGTTCGCCGGCGGGGCCTGGAAGAGGAGCCACGAGAGGTAGAACACGGCCGTCGCCGTGCTGACCAGCACGAGCACGCGGCACGTCCTGAGGTAGCGCGCGCGCCTTTCGCGCTCGATCTCGATCATCGTCGCGGCCCCATCCCGGTGTCGCCGGTCCACTGCGCGAATCGCGATCCCGGCTCGGCCGATCTAGAGAGCGTGGGCTGCTGCCGGGGGAACACGAAGAACCGCCGCCGCCCCTCGCCGCCGTCGTATCTCGTGAGGAGCACTCGGCTCATCGGCTCGTACATCGCTACGGTGTACCCGTGCCCGGCGAGCCATAGCCGCACGGTGTCCCCATCCTCGGCCACCCTCGGCAGGTCCTGGTACGAGAGGAGCAGCCAGACGCGCGGCGCCGCGCCGACGACCCGATCGAGGTCCTGTCCCACCTGCCTCGGCTGGTTCCGCGGATTCCCGGCGGCGTCCAGCATCGGCATGCCGTACGCCGGAATGCGCGAGGGCAGGTAGTAGTCGGCCAGCGAGTCAAGGTACCAGGGCACGTACAGGACGACGTCGCCCGGGCGCCAGTCCTCGGTGATCGTCCCGAACGCCTCACGGTAGTCGTAGCGCATAAGCTGCTGCGGGTCGTACGACTGGTCCGCCCACGCCACCGCGGAGACCGCGACGAGCGCGGCCGCAAGCCCCATCACCGCGTGCCTCCGGAGCTTCGCCATCAGGCGTGACACCAGGAGAAGGAGCGGTGCCGCGACGGCGATGAAGTAGCGCGAGACGAGTATCTGCTCCTGCCACTGGCCGAGCAGCATCAGCACGACGACCCCGCTTGCCGAGGCGAGGAGCACCCAGGTTCGCCACGTCACGGGCTTCACGAGGTGGATCAGCAGGAAGAAGACGAAGATGAGGACGGGCCAGGACGCGACGAGGAGGTCCATCGTCGATTGGGAGTGGAAGCCCGCGATCATCTGCACGAAGACGGCGGCGAGGTCGTTGAACCTGAAGGCGAGGCGCGCGGGGGGCAGGCCGTAGCCGAGGCCGGATCCCTCCGCCGCGGAGAGCAATGGATTCTGCTGAGCGAAGATGGAGCTCGCGAGCCAGATCACGTCGAGCGTCCCGGCCGCGATCATGCACGCGAACCAGGGCGCGAGCGTGGGCACGTCGGTGAAGAGCCCCCATGGGCGCAGCGTCCGGAACGAAGCCGCTCCCTGCCGCCTGCGCTCGCGCTCCTGCCGTATCAGCACGGCGAAAACGTAGAACGCGATCTGCCCGGCGAGCAGGAAGACGTACAAGTAGTGCGTGAACAGGCCGGCTATCGTGGCCGCGAGATACCCGAGCCACCACCGGGCGCGATTCTCGTCGACGGCCAGCACGAGGAACGCGATCGACAGCAGCGACGCGAACCACATCAGGATGTACATTCGCGCTTCCTGCGAGTACCAGATGAGATACGGGGACAGCGCGACGAGCCCGGCGGCTATGATGCCGGTCCGCTTGTCGTAGATGCGCTTCGCGGCCCAGTAGGCGACCGGGATCGACGCGGTGCCGAACACGACCGAGAAGGCCCGCACCGCGACCTCGCCCTGGCCGAACAGCGCCATCCAGAAATGCACGAGCACGTGATACAGGGGCGGGTGCACTCCGCCTCCGACCGCGAGGCTGACGAAGATGTCGCGGAGCGACTGCCTCGCCTGGGTGACCGTGATGACCTCGTCCAGCCAGAACCCGCGAGCGTTCAGGCTGATCGCGCGAAGCGCGAGCCCGACGACGGTCAAGCCGATCAGCACGGCCCGATTGGCAGGAGGCCAGTCGGCCCCGCCGCCGGAGCGCTCCTCTGTCCGCGCACGCGTGGTCACCGTGGGCGTCACGCCCCTCGAGCAGCATCGTCCCGAATCGCCCGGCCTCGTTCTCAGCGGGCCATATGCCCCGATACGGTCGTCGCGTGTTGCTCGGCCGGCAGGACGACGAGCGAATCACGCGACGGGGTCGCCTTACTTGGCACACGCCGTGCACCCCGACCGCTCGTCGTCCGGCGTTCCTGATCT